>JAHFKM010000011.1 GCA_023245385.1 archaeon | reverse complement strand
AGTTACTAGAAGCGCTTGCCAAAGGAAAAACCAGCGAAGCGATTCAGAAACTGATGAGTATCTCTCCGAAAACAGCCTTAGTTTTAAGAAATAAAAAAGAAATAAAAGTCCCTATTGAAGACGTGCTTGAAGGAGACATTATTCTGGTTAAACCCGGAGAAAAGATTCCTGTTGACGGACTTGTAATAAGCGGTGATTCCTCTGTTGACGAAAGTATGGTCACTGGTGAAAGCATCCCTATGGAAAAGACTGTTGGCTCTTCTGTGATTGGAGGAACAATAAACAAACATGGAAGTCTTCGTTTCAAAGCAACGAAAGTTGGAAAGAACACAATTCTTGCCCACATTGTTGCATTGATTGAAGATGCGCAGGGAAGAAAAGCGCCAATTCAACGTTTTGCAGATGTCGTCTCTTCATATTTTGTTCCTGCGGTGATTGGTATTGCGCTAGTTACTTTTTTCCTGTGGATTTTTGTGGGTGGAAAAACAATATCCTTCGCATTGTTGACCGCTGTTGCTGTCTTAGTGATCGCTTGCCCCTGTTCTTTAGGACTTGCTACACCTACTGCGATTATGGTCGGAACAGGAAAAGGCGCGAAACGAGGAATTTTAATTAAGGGTGGAGACATTTTAGAAACAACACACAAAGTAAAACACGTTATCTTCGACAAGACTGGAACCTTAACAAAAGGAAAGCCAGAACTTACCGATCTGATTCCCTTCGGAAATATTTCTGAGAAAGAATTGCTTGTTCTTACTGCGAGCATCGAGAAAGAATCTGAACACCCTCTTGCTGAAGCAATTGTGCATCACGCTGAAGAACAGAAAATAAAACTACAAAAACCATCTGAATTCAAAGCTATTTCCGGTCATGGAATTACCGCGAAGCTCAACTCAAGTACGTATTATTTTGGAAATGAAAAATTAATGAAGAACTATAAAATAAATACAACAAACCTTAACAAACAAATGCATAAACTAGAAGAACAAGGAAAAACCGTAATGCTACTTGGAACGAAAGGAAAAGTGCTTGGCCTCGTTGCTGTTGCGGATACAGTAAAAGAAACCTCTGCTGAAGCAGTAAAAAAATTACAAACATTAAACTTAGAAGTGTATATGATCACCGGAGACAATCTAAGAACCGCTCAGGCCATTGCAAAGCAAGTAGGAATTAAAAATGTATTCGCAGAAGTCCTACCAGAAGAAAAAGCAAATTACGTAAAAAAGTTACAAGCACAAGGAAAGGTTGCAATGATCGGAGACGGAATCAACGATGCTCCAGCCTTAGCCCAAGCAGATATAGGAATCGCTATGAGCTCCGGAACTGACGTAGCCATGGAAACAGGAAACATCATCTTGATGAGAAACGATTTACTAGACGTTCCTCGCGCGATTAAGCTAAGCAAGATGACCATTGCAAAAATTAAACAAAACATGTTCTGGGCATTATTCTACAACATATTAGGAATCCCTATCGCAGCAGGAATACTTTATCCCTTCACAGGCTGGCTCTTATCCCCAATTATTGCAGGAGGAGCAATGGCCATGAGTTCAGTAAGTGTAGTAAGCAATTCACTGTTACTTAAATATAAAAAATTATAAGAATTTTCTTAGTTTACAAATATTTATTTTCTATTTCAGAAAAAAAAGAATTTGATAATCGTGAAAAACCTTCTTCGTTTAATTTAATTTCATCCCCAACTTTATATTTTAACACAGACTTAGCTGGATTTAATTTTATCGTATTGTCCGCGCACATTCTGTTATTGTTCTCCATTATTGAACGGCACATAATCCTCACTTCATTTAATGGATTGCCATCCTTTTTTTCTCTAGCTCTGGTTCTATGAACAAAAAGAGCATCCAACAGTAGAACGAGATTATTAAAGAAAAGCGGTTCAAAAGATTCAATCGCTGCGTTAAGTACCCGTTCATCTTTCTCAATTTTATTTCTCGCTGTTTCCAGCAATTTTTTGTATGTAGAAAGTTGTAAATCGATCCTTGAACGACATTCATCAATATACTGTTTAGAATAGTTATTAACACAGAGCATGGGAGTAAACCTCTCTGACTTTTCATTCCCCCCTTTTATTTAAAACTTCCTCCTGAAAAATAAGATTTTTAGCAATTTATTCCTTTACAAAAAAGCAACGTTCATTTTTTAAACCTTTATTCTTCTCAATTTCTTTATGGAAGAGCTTTACAAACACTTACAAGATATTCTTCTTAAAAATTATCAAATTAGTTCTAGCACGTTCGTTCTCTTAGTCTATGATGAACAATGTACACTTGCTAAAATACTTTCAGAAGGATATAAAGAAGTACTTTCAATTTATCCAAATAAAAAAATTAACTTCGACAAGCACACTGAAGAACAAATCTTAGAAGAATTTGCAAAACTCCCCGCTCGCTCTCTTGTTATCCTCGTGCAAAGCTTTTCCTTCCGCATGACCAAACATCGTTTACGAGCAGATTTATTTCGCCAAGGACACCAAGTCATTGAACACACACGCTTATCTCTTAATCAAGAATCTGAAATCCCAACGTACATTCACTCTCTACAGTACGACACACCTTACTATTTAACGATGACTGAAAAAATAGAAAAACTTTTAGAAAATAAAATTTCGATCACCTACAAATCCGGAAACGGACTAAACTTAGTCATTAATTCTTCCTACGAAAAACCAATTAAAAACACTGGAGACTTCACCCATCAAGCCACCGGCTCTTCCGGCTTTCCCATCGGAGAAATCTTTACTGAAGCAAAAGAACTCGACAAAATAAATGGCTCTATCCTCGTCTTTGCTTTTCCAGCAAGCGATCACAAAACCTGCTGGTGCGAACCATTTACTGTCACCATTAAAGACGGATGCTTAGTTTCCCACACAGGACCAGAACGATTTGAACAAATCCTCAAAGCAATCAAAAGCGAAGAAGGAGACAAAGTACAAATCAGAGAAATAGGATTCGGCTTAAACCGCGCTCTAGGATTCGCAAACAGAATCACAGAACCCACCTGCTTCGAACGCTTTTCCGGCGCACACTTCTCTCTCGGCTTAAAACACGCAATGTATCGTAAAAAAATAAATAAACACATTTACCAAAAATACCATGTCGACATCTTTTGTAACGTAGATAAAATCTTTATTGGAGAAACGCAAATCTTTGAAAACGGAACCTACTTTCTCTAAAACTTATCTTCGCTCGTACCTTTTATAAAAACTTTTAAGACGTTCAACATTTTCTGGTTTAATATACACTCTCCGCGCTTCCATTTCTAAAATCCCTGTTCTCACCAATGTCTCTTTAAGATCCTCAGAAATAGAACCTGCCCGAATCCCCGCAACACTCTCTATCCTTTTCAAATCATACACTCTTGTTAACTCCTTTCCCTGTTTTCCTACTTCTTTTTTTGGATCAACTGAATATTGTTTTGGGTAAAGTTTAGCACACTCTCCCTCCTCAGGATTATACATTCCAATAATTTCTAACTGTTCTCCCTCAACGCTATAACAGATACGAAGTTCTGGAAGAACATTTCTCCAACGCTGACCCTCTCCATTTCTTAAAATATCAGGATAAACTAACGAAGCAAGCTCCTTCTTAGCCGTTGCTATGCTCGCTTTAACAACATCTTTTTCAGACACATACCTCAGCTCTGCAGGAAGACTGGCCCCATTTGAAAGTATTAAAGAAAGAGCGTAGCTCCCATCAGGATTTCTGCTTGCAATCACTTCACGAACGACTCCAGAACGTTGACTGCTTTTCTGTTGTACAGTTATTTTTCTATCTCTTACACTATCAATCTGCGGAACTTCAAAATTATTTTCTCCCAACCAAGCAAACGCTTCAAAATACAAATCTGCCTGCTGCTGTGCCACACTTTCTAGCTCAATCCCACCCGCGCCCATTCTTACTACGCCTGCTTTAAGAAGCTCTTCAAAACTCTTCTCACTTAAATAAAGCATTTTACTCACTTCCATTCTCGTAAGACCTTGTTTCTTAGAACTTGCTCGCAACGCATAAAGTAGCGCTGCCGGAGAAATAAATTCATTCGTTTTGTTCTCAACATAACGATAGAACTCAGCCACTCTGCTCTTAAGAATCTCTTTATTTATACCTGTAAGTTCTTCAAGTTCACCCTCATCAAGCACGTCAGATAACTCACAGCTCCCTTTCTCGAATCTTAATCTTTGAGCATGGTACACTCCTTCACTTTCCAGATTTGCAAACAGTCGCGCAACTCTCGTTCTGCTCTCACTCTGCACCTCAAGCGGATAATACCCCCCATCTGAGACAACAGTTATTTCTTCACGCGCTTCCTCTAAATCAGGAACTTTCAAATCTTCTAACTCCTCCTCCAGACTTACATTAATCCTCGACCTTCCTAAATGCATTGTTATTGTTTCCTACTAAAAGCGTATTAAGTCTTTTTCCTCGACCCGTACTTTTTCAGAACTTCCGCAAACTTTTCGTAAGCATTCTTTTGAAGAAAGGGAATAAACCCATCTGCTAAAACAATTTCTCCACCAGCTACCCGCGCAAGATCATGCCTTGCCAAATAAAACGGTCTTGAACCCGGATTCAATCTGTTTTTTCCAAGTTCATCATTAAGATTTTTATAACTGTCTGTATCACTCTCAATACATTTTTTTGGAATACCTCTGAGACTATAAAAGCTTGAAGCTCCCTCTCTCACTTCAGCACTAATCTCAAAATCTTTTAAACTAGCATAAACTTTGAAGATCTCCTCAACATTTGACCTTTCAAAAAATTTTACCGATTTTCCATCCCTTTCTCCTTCCAAAACAAAGCGCATCGCCTGAACACGATTGATAATACTATACCTCACTGGATCTTGCCTTCTCGCTCCGGAATAAAACGCTGTAAGCTCCTCAGCAATCACCGAGACTGGCATGTGCACACGTACATCATAACCTGAAGCGAAATCTCCTGGACCATCATCCTGTTCTGGCTTTACCTCTTCGTGTTGCGCTAATCCTGCCTTTATTCCTTCAACAGCAGCGCTTGGAATACTCCACGAACCACCCATTCCCTGAATTAACAACCCTTGCTCTTTTAACAACTCTCTTACTTGCGGCCACTCATCACTACGAATGTCTAAGACAAAACAGATTTTCTCTTTTCCACTTATCAGCTCACTTGATTCCTCTTTAATTGGAATACCTCTTTCTCCTCCCTCTTCTTTAACTTCATTTCCTTCAACTATTCTCGCTATGACACTATCAAAAACTTCATGAAAGAAATTTCGCTGCTTTCCTCTCCGCGCTCTTCCTGTATTCCACTCATTCATTTCAGAAAGTTTAGCAACTTCTCCAATTACCTCCATCGAACAACTATACAACTGTACTAATTTTTTATCTGTAATCCCAGCATAACTATCTCCAACAGCCTCATCAAATATTTTGATCTTCAAAAGATCTGCCGCACTAACTCCACTTCCACTACTTAATTTATTTCTATCAAAGTATTGACTCGTCGCACTCGTACTCTTCTTTAGATAAATACCTGCTTCTCTCATCTTTAACGTTTCATCAAACCCGTAACTATTCCCTTCTATCCTCACCTTTTTTTCTTTAGGTAACAAATATCCTTCTCTCACAAGTCTTCTTTCTAAAGATCCACCTAGCTTTTTAATAATTCTCGCACGTTCAAGAACGTCTCCCTGCACTTTCTCTTCCAAATCTAAAACTCCTTCAGAAAACACAGAAACTTCACCAATTGCTTCTTGAACTGGCAATGTGACTTCTAAATCCTGAACTGCACTAACAGGTTCTTCTTCATAAACTGGTTCTTTATAAGTTTGTTTGACTAGTCTTTCTTCCGAATGAGGCACTGCTGCTCTTTCGTTTGAATCCTTTTCCAAACTATTTATCTTGGGCACTCTATACTTGTTCTTGGCTAACCACACCCATGCTCCATGAATTAATTTTCCTCTCTCGCGTAAAATACTACTCACATTAATACCTCGCGTAGTCCTAAGAAGTGTTCCTCCTTTTACCATTTCATCTAAACCACTCTGATCTAAATAGAGACTACGCATTGCATCCTCTTCATAAGACGCGCTTGTTGAAGGCAAGCCCCGGTCATACAGCGCAACTTCAATACCACTAACGCTCTCGCCGACATGCTTTTCTAATTGTTTGCTTCTATAATCTCCCATCATTCTCGCTTTGCCCATAGCAGCTACAACTTGTTGTGGTTTTAACTTTTCATCTAATGCGTAACGTTTTCCTTGCAAAACAATTTTTTCACCATCATAATATCCTTGTACTTTTAAATTCTCAAATAACTTCGCGACTTTCAGTTCTGGAGAATCATCCGGATAAATTGGATATCTTCCTAGCTTTGTATCGAACTCGTTTACTTTTCTTTCTAAATCTCTTTCAGGATTCTTTACTACTGGTCTTTCGATTGCATAATTTTCTTTGGCTCTCTCTACACCCCCAGCTTCAGCTCCTGCTTCTCTCTCTAACGAAGGACTTGCAATTGAATTTACTTGCACTCCCCTTACTTCTTCTACCCGGGCTGATTCGATCCCAACTCGTTCATCTAAATCCTCCCCTCTTGAAGCTGGAATAGGCAGCCCTCCACTTGCAGGTTTGGAATCAACAATCGCTTCATCTTCTTTGGCAGGAATTTCTTTACTATCTTTTGGTTCTCCTAAAACTTCAGGACTTCCTCGAGCTTCAACTGGTGCAGGAATTTTTTCTAAATCCACAGGCTTTTCTAATCTGACGCTCGCAATTCTTTCTTCTAAAATTTCAAGCACTTCTACACCTAATACTTGCTCACCAAATTCCAGATATCTGACTGGGAAATCTAAACTTTCAGAAAAAATAGCAGGATCCCACTCCCAACTCTCTGGTTTTCCTTCAGAACTTTTGTCAAACCTTAACTCTTGAAACTCAATACTACGATCTTTAGCATTTTGAACATAAGAAACTATCATCCTCTCTGCATCAAATTCTTCATTCACTAAAAAACTCGCGTGAGGAACTCCTCTCACAGAAACATAAACTCTCTTATCATCCTCAAAAACCACTCGAACCCTCTGAAATCTTATTTGCTGTTTTTCTCCAACGATCGGAAGCTTCGCTTCATATACTCCCTCAGAGACACGGAATAAAGTATGATCAATGACTTTTCCTGTTAACAAATCAGCGAGTGAGGTAGATTTTTTAGACGACCTAGAAAAATCATTCATATTTAAAAATTTTACAAAGATATTATTTAAATTTTATGGGACTCGGATATATAGTTTATAATCTCTCATTGAACTTCTTTAGTAAGATAAATTTAGGCGCTATCCTATTTGTTACAAATTTTTAACTTAGATACTTAAATTATGATCTATCCTAAAAAAATTGTAGTAAAAAGTATTAGGACATAAAAATGCCAATGGGCAGATTTGAATTCGTCGAGTAAACCTATAAGATTTACTCTCTGCCGACAACTGCCTTATGAGAGCAGTGTTCTACCAGGCTAAACTACATTGGCATCTGAACTTGCAATCAGAACTTATTTTAAAAGGCTTTTGATTTTTTCCGCAACAGCATCCATCTGCTCTTTCGTTCCATAAATATTGCTCTTCCATTTACCAATACTAAATTGATCTGCGGAAAATCTTGGGATTATATGAAAATGTACATGCGGAACCAACTGACCCGCAACAGTCTTATTGTTCTGGAGGATGTTCACTCCTTCCCCAAACTCGAGAAGCGCCTTCGTTATCTTTTTCACAGTCACCATCAGCTTCTCCGCGTCATTATCTGTCATTTCTGAAAGTAACTCGCAATGTTTTTTTGGAAGAACCAAAACATGCCCACCCTTCGGCTGCGCAGGAGCAATATCCAAAAACGCCAAGGTTTCTTTATCTTCGTATACTTTCGCCGCAGGAATTTCACCCTTTATTATCTTACAGAAGATACAAGCTTCCACTTTTTAAGTAAGCTCTCGATTCTATAAAAAGATTCGTATATTGGTTTTTTAAAGTAAAAAAGAAAATGTTTATCTATTACCCTCGACTTTTATACTCACGAAGAAATAAAAGAATGGATCAAACATGGCAAAATACGCGCATTCCAAAGATAAGGAGATTTACGAATTAGTTGTCAAAGAGCTTGAACATTTTAAAAAACTTATGAAAGGACATGAAAAACTTATCAAAGCAATTGGTGAACTCTAGAATTTATACAATTTCCATTCTCAAAAACGTAGCAAAATATTCTGGAGCAGGATCTTTCATCGTCTGTTTCATCCACACCACCTGTCTTGAGAAATCTTTCTCTTCAGGATTTGCTTTCGAAAGAACATTCTGTAAATAAACTCCGCTCTTCCTTTTATCTTCCTGATGAGCAAAGACTCCTACGAACTCACGATAGCACCTTGGCGTTAACAACGCAACCGTTTCCTCACCTCTAGGCTTCACATGCTTCCCTGTCAGATAAAACGGTTCACCATTTACAAAAACTTCCAAGCAACAATAAGGAATTCTCCGGATGCTACAGAACTCAGCTTTCATTTCCAGATTCGGCTCTTCTTCAGGAGGAACCTGTTCAATAATTCCTGTCTCTGGAAAATGCTCTCTAACTCTGAAACATTCTAAATACGAAACTTTTTCAAAACCCAACACTTTCAACACCAACCCTAACTCTGGAGTACACTGATGACAATGACCAGAGAACGAAGCATACGCCCGATCATAAAACCCCTGCTCTCTCAGTAATTCTTCATAGCCCCCATTCCACAAGGCTCTTGCAACGTTCAAAACAGTCTCGTGAGGATTTGCTTTTTTTAAATGACCAAACTGATTCTTTACTGCTTCTCTGTTTAACTTTGGAAAAAGCTCCTCCAATCTAACCCGAAGCTCTCTATAATCAAAACGCAATAACTCCGCTGGAAGATCCACCATCAGCTCTCCTAAAAACTCATTCCTATAAAAATCTTTTGCAACCTCTATTTATTTCTGTCATTAATCTTTTATAGATCACCTTCTTTAAACACCTCATGGACAATATTGTCAACTGGTTTGTCAACTCTCGCTGCAATCTCACCTGCGAATATTGTTTCCGAGAAATGGAACTTGAAGAACGAGGAACAGAAGACATGCTCGCTCTTGCTGACATTCTTGCTCAGAACAACGTTCAACGCGTCACTATCGGCGGAGGTGAACCACTCCTTAGAAAAGACCTTGAAGAAATTCTCGCACGCTTAAAACAATCCGGAATCTTCGTCAGCTTGCACACGAATGGAACAATCCTCCTGCCTCGCTTAGACAGACTTAAAGGATTAGTAGACATTCTCAGTTTACCTCTTGACAGCGTTTATGAAAGACAGAACAGACGCATGCGCGGAATTCCTTATGTTGAAATGATCGATCAGATTATCGAAGCAACTCAAGGCAAATTCAAACTCGCATTCAAAACAACCGCGACCAAAATCAACGCACGAAGTTTGCATAAAATTTATGATAAAATCTCACGAACAGACTTTGACTATTGGAAAGTCTACCAATTCCGAGCACTTAATGATGCAAAAAAATATGAAAATACATTTGAACTCCCTGACGAAGAGTTTGAACAAGTCAAAACTAAACTTTCCAGATATCACGACCCAAGAATTCACCCACTCTCCAAAAAAGAAGGACACCAAGCTTACGTGTTCCTAGACAATCAAGGAAACATCTCAACAGTCCACCCCTTGAAAGAAGAAAACATCCAAGTAGGAAACCTTCACACCTCTCGCCTCGAAAATCTTGAAAAATGCATTGACACCCTCTACTCTTCTGTTAGAGAATTAGCAAATCCTTCAGCCGCTTATCTTACCTTTACTTGAAGAAATACCTGGACGACCGTTGTAGAAACAACAGTAGACCTATCGGATTTACCTTCAATGGCTAAGGAAGCAATTCCTCTAGGATTGGATCTCAGCTCCCTCGTCAAACCAGGATCAAAAATAAAAATACGAATACGCTCCTCTAATGATCCACATCACTCGATTACTTCTCAGACGACTAGAACTCTTCCAAGAGGGATTTAGCAGTATGTCTTTTTTTAAATAATATGGACGTGGCGGGATTTGAACCCACGGCCCCCGCCTTGCGAAGGCGATGCTTTCTGTACCTCGTCTAGAGATTCTACCAGGCTGAGCTACACGCCCATTTCTTTTACAGGAATTACCCCTGTTTTTAACCAATACTCATATTTAAAAAGGTGTCTTTTATTACTACTTCCTATATCTTTCATCCATCTAATAGTGTTTTTAATCCCCTTTAATCTAACTTCTCCAGTTCTTCCTGATTTTTCTCTTATTCTGCAAATGGGATATCCTTCACTTCTTAGCATTGAATATATCTGATCGAGTAAGTCTTTACTTTTTGAAGAAATTATAATGTGTGGATATCGATAGTGTTCATCTTTTCTTGCGGATATACATCCGTCTGTATCAAATATACCTCGCACTATCCACTTTTTTCTTTCCCATTTTAGTTTATAAAATTTTTGAGGAATGTTGAGTCTATTTCCCTTTTTCCCTATCGGAAAACCCATTTTCGCTAATTGAATAAAAAATCTTTTATTTTTTGCTCTAGTTTCTCTTCCCAGATTTTTTTTCTTTTCTAATGTTCCTAAATTTGCCTTGAACTCTTGTTTGACTAGAGGCACTAAGTAATTTTCATGATAATCTTTGTCCAAAACTTTATGTCCAGAAAATACAATCCAATACTCTTCTTTACCATCTTTTTTCTTTGATAATGACAGGCATCCGTCTCCCATTAATGCACCATATATCTCGAGTATTGGATCAGTAATTTGTTTAACTTCCTCTACCGTTTCGTAAGTTACTTTTTTTCTGAGACTTCTTCTTTCTTCCATCTCTCGATCTATCTCGGCTTTCGTTAAATTATTTACTCGTTTTTTCCCCCCTTTGATTCTTCCCCAATTATTAGAATAGTAAGCAACATCTTTTACTTCACATTTATCTTTAAGATACTTATCAAAAAATTCTTGAGGAATTAAGTAGACCCCTTTTCTCCATTTTTTAGCAGTCGTATAACTAACCTTCTCTTTTAAACAGAATTCTCTTAAACTTTTTCCAGCAAGTAATTTTGTAAATGCCTCATTTATTCTTTCAATCCTTACTTTCATAATCTTTATTATCTCTTTAACTTAATAAGGCTTCTCAAGATTAACACATTCGCGTTTTTACTTAGAGTGCTTTCTCTTAAAGATTTGTAATTTTTTTGATAACTCTTAAATGGAATTCGCTTGGGTGTATTCCTAGCGCCATATCTTAGCAAGACTCACAAGAGCCAACACTGATCTTATTAAAAAAGTGCTACAAATGGACGCGCCTAAATATGTAGGACGAGAATCTGTCTTAGAACACATTTGGCAAAATAAAGATGATTTTAATTAAGTACTTTTTCTTTTCAAAGCTAACGATCTTAAAAAACTAAACACTTTATAGAAAAAACACCCAGTGAATCACTTAAAAATCCTCAAGTGAAGTTATCTTGAATGACTTTCTTAGAAGAAAAATAAAAGATGGACCTGGCGGGATTTGAACCCACGGCCTCTTCGCTGCCAGCGGAGCGTTCTATTACCCAACCCGAAGGTTTCCGGGCTGAACTACAGGCCCATCAGAAAAAAAGAAAAGAATGATTTACTTAAAACTTTCTACTCTTCTCCCTAAGTTACAGCTGTATCCATTAAATTGTTACACTTGTACCATAAATTATATAAACATGCTGCTACACCTGTAACTATCTTATTACCTACTATAACTATGAAAATTGAAAATCACCAAAAAAGACTGAAAGAGAACTTAGACGTACTTGAAGAAAGTCTCACAAAGAATCTTGTTGAACGTCAAAGTACTATTGGCTTCTGTGTTTCCGCAGCCTCAATCCACCTTATCGAAATTCTCCTCCACAAAAAAAACATCATTGACTCCAGCTTCGTTCTCAAACACGAATGGTTTAAATCCAAAAACAAACTCAATGACAAACTCCACTTCGATTTTCCAAAAAAGACAAAAATACTCCTCTTTATGAAAGAAATTCAAGAAAAAAGAAATGACCTTTGCTACGGCTCTCCAAAACCAGAAAAAGACATTCCTGAGTACATTGAAAAATTTAACAAGCTCAAAGAAATATTCGGATCTTTAGGAGTAAAAGATGAAAAATAAATACCTTGCTTATACAACAGATTATGTTTCTTTTCTTTTTGAAACATTAGACTTAGAAAAAGTTAAAACTATTATCCTCTTTGGTTCAGTTGCGAAAAATGAAGCAACAGAAGAGAGTGACATTGACCTTTTTATAGATGTTGTCGGAAATGAGAAGGAATACAAAAAAATAATCGACAACTCCATCGAACAATTTCACAAATCAAAATTTTTTACAAATTACTGGAAGATCAAAGGCGTTACCAACGATTTTAATCTTATTATAGGAAAGCTTCAAGACTGGAAAGACCTTAAGAACAGCATCCTTACCACAGGAATAACGCTCTATTCAAAATACAAAGAAACTCCAACCGATTCACATCACTCTGTTTTAATCGCTTTTGAAAATATAAAACCAGAATCTAAAAGAGCAACACTCAACAAAAAACTTTACGGATTCAACTCCGGGAAAAAACACTACGCCGGACTTCTCGAGACCTATCACGGATTCAAACTAAACAAAGGAACAATTCTCATCCCACTCGAACACAAAACTCCTTTTCTTAACCTGTTCAAAAAAATGAACATCACAGTAAAAATAAAGAACGTCCTTGAATACTAAAATTTACTTCTCAGGCTCCGCTTCAATAAACTTTCCAAAATCCTTCAATACTTTCCCTTCATTCATCAACCCATCTAAAACAATATTCAACTCCGCAGCCTTCACCCGAATCTGTTTCATACTATCCCGCTCCCTCAAAGTTACAGAATTATCTTTCAACGAATCAAAATCCAAGGTAATACAATACTTTGTTCCAACCTCATCCTGCCTTCGATACCGCTTCCCAATAGAACCAGACTCATCATAAAACACGTTAAAATTCTTATACAACTCCTTAAACAAATGCTCCGCAAGCTCAGGAATCTTTTCCTTATTCACCAAAGGAAATACAGCAACATCAACCGGAGCAACGACAGAAGGAAATTCGAACAAGGTTCTTTCTTTTTCCTCCTTAAAAAAAATATCTAACAAGGCCCAGACATTTCTATCTACTCCAAAACTTAATTCCAAAACGTGCGGAATAAAACGTCTCTTCCCATCATCTGAAACAAATTCCAACTTCTCCCCAGAACCAGTCTGATGACCAAGCAAATCATGATCCGAACGATAATGCACACCGCCAGCCTCTTTCCACCCCCCTAAGGTCTCCAAATCCAACTCAATATCAAAATGAATCTTATTATAAAACGCCCTTTCCTCAGCACCCAACTCTCTAAACCTAAACTTACTTTCTGGAACTTTTAAAACACTTAAATAAAACTCCTGAACCTTCACCAGATGATACACATAAAACTTCGGAAACTTCAACTTCTCATTCATCTCTTTCGCTGAGATCTCTCTCACCTTCTTTTCAGAGAAAACCTTTAACCTGTACCCCTGCACGCTTTCAAACTCTTCATGCTCATTAATCTGTCCAGGATCAAAAAATATTTGCAACTCTGCCTGAATAAACTCTCTCAATCTGAAAAAACCCTGCCTTGGAGAAATCTCATTCCTAAAAGCAGACCCAATCACTGCCAAACCCATTGGCAACTTCTTCCTCAACGCTTCAATCTCCCTTTTGTACGCTAAGTACGGAGACTGCGCCGACTCTGGACGAAGATACATAATCTCATCACCAGTCACACCAACCCGCAAATCAAACATCATATTAAAAAAACGAACATCAGACAAACTCCCCCTACAATTTTGACATTTCAACTTATTATCTTTCATTAATCTCGTTAACGCATCCTCTTTCAAACCAGTAACATCAATCTTCAACTCCTCTTCCACTAACTGATCCGCCCTATAACGAAAATGACATTTCTCACACTCAGTCAAAGGATCGTTAAAATTCTTTAAATGCCCTGAAGACTCAAACACTTTCTTCGGCATAATAGTACAATCAGAAATCTCAAAAAAATTCTGATCTAAGGTCAAAAACGTCTTTCTCCACAAATTTTCCCAACGCTGCTTTATTCTCGTCCCCAAATGACCATAAGTCCAGAAACCAGCCCTCGCACCATAAATCTCAGAAGAAGGAAAAACAAAACCCCGCTTGGTCGCGATATCCATAATCTTTTCATACTTCGACTTTTCCATTATTCAGGGCTCGGAATACTGCTATTTAAATCTTAGCAAGCCTTAAAATATTTTCTATATTTCTTCCTTTATGAATTTTAACACACTCGAAGAACTTTGCAAAAAAACAAAAGCAAAAGTCTATCTCGTTAAAAAAACAGAACCACTAGAACTGATTACCGGATTTGTTTCTCAAATTTCCTTAGACAAACAAGAGGCAGACCTCACACTTTACCCTTGGATTTCCCTCAAAGCGCAACGAGGAGAAGAAGCATACATCTCTACTCTTGAAGACGATCCAAGAATAATCACCGTTGATTGTCTGGACTACCTTACCGCTGGACTCATCACCTACAAATCTGAAATTATCCGACTCGTTAACGCAGGCTTAGCTCTCACCAGAATCCAACGAGCAGAATACTTCAGGCGTATAGAACGACTTTAACAAAAAGAATTCAACACTTTTCAGATCACAAATAAGCTATTATTGTCTCTTTATTCGTCCCAGGATAAGATCTCGCTTTTTCCATTCTTTCTTTCCTTTCTTTCGCATTTTCTTCAGGAAAATTATGACCAGGATTATGAAAATAAATATGTTCTTTATCAAAACCCGTTAAAATAATAAAATGACCTTGATAACTTTCTTTCTTTGCAAAAACATTCCAATTCACTAATGTAATAACTGTTCTCTTCTTTTCTATTTCTTTTTCAACTTCCTCTAAACTAAAATCTTTTTCAATAAAATTAACTCCTCTCTCTTTTGCTTCCTTTTTAGTCTCTCTTTCCTGTTCTAAAAAATTTCCATACTTTTCTAAAAAAGACTTTTTATCTTCCTTGGACATTTCCTCTCCTTCTTCGTTTTTGTAATAAAAATCAACTTTCAAACCAAACTCTTTCAACGCCTTAGCCAAGCCCACAGTCATTGTCCCAAACTCTTGATGTTTCCCAGATCTTCTCCCGATTTCTTCTAAATAAAATTCTTTTTCTGGGAAAAAATACTTCAGAACCATCAAAGCACAATCCTGCGCACAATAATACTTTTCCCCAGGAAAAAACGGGATCTTTAAAATCATTCTTCTTTTTAAGATTAATAAGTCTTATAAAAGTTCTTCTCACCACTTAGATATGGAAAGCCGTTTCGACTTCGAAGAAGCAAGAGTTATCCAAGAACTCACTGATAAAAAAATAAAAAAAGCACTCTTACAATTACCTGAAGGACTGAAAAAAGAAGCAGTGCGACTCGCCAATCTCTTTGAAAAAGAAACTTCAACCGAACTCTTCGTTTCTGGAGAAACCTGCTGGGGAGGATGTGATCTAGCTTTAGAAGAAGCAAAAATTCTCGGTGTAGATTTACTCATTCACTACGGACACGCACCCTTTATGAAAAAAGTAGAATTCCCAGTACTCTACGTTGAGATGCAGGACAAAGAACCTATTAACAAACTCTTAGAACTATCTAAAAAACTTCTCAAACCTTATAAAAAACTCGGACTTGTCTGCAGCATCCAACACGTCTACCAACTAGAAGAAGCAAAAAAGTATTTTGAAGAACAAGGAAAAAAAGTTTTTATTCCAACAAAAAAAGGCTACGCTTATTACGACGGACACGTTGTCGGATGTGAATACAACTCTTTAAAATTAATCTCTGAAAAAGTAGACGCCTTCTTAGTTATCGGAAACCAATTCCACTCCCTCGGCGCAGCACTCTCCGTTAAGAATCCTGTTTACCTTCTTGACGTGTATAATAACGAAATTGTAGACATGAACAAACTCCGCGACAAAGTTCTGAAACAACGCGCCTTCGCAATCAACAATGTCAAAGAAGCACGGAAAGTCGGACTTATTGTCGGACTAAAACCTGGACAACAATTTGGAAGCTTCAAACTCCTAAAGAAAAAATTCCAAGACCAAGGAAAAGAAGTCGTCACCATCACCATGCGCGAAATGACCAATGACAAACTCATGAACTTCTACGACATCAAAGCCTTTGTAGAACTCGCTTGTCCACGCATCGCAATAGAAGACTATAATAAATACGAACGAACAATCATCACCTTCCGAGAAGCACAGGTCGCTTTAGGTGAAATACAATGGGAAGATCTTTTAGAACACGGATTCTTGTAAACTAAGCTCTCTATTCTAACTCATTAAATTTACAACTCTCCTCCACTAAATTAACTTATGAACCTTGAATCCTTCCACCTAAAAACTTAGCTTCCCTTTCTTCTTCTGAACAGAATTTAGTCCAAGCAGTAAAAGTTACCTATCAATCTTTGCATGATATTAGGTCCATTGCTGATAGAATTCATTAACATATTTTCTCTGTTTGAATTAATACAATCTCGTCTACTCTTTTTTCTTAGAACCCTTCAACTGACTTAGAACAGCCTTTTCAGAAACAATCGCAGAATTTCCAGAAGGATCTTCAATAACAATTTTTAAAGGCTCATCACCACATTCTACTTTCCATAATTTTTTTAATAAATTTTTCGCCTTCTTTCTCACATCATCTTCATCAGCGGTATCTCTCTCAGCTTCTAAAATTTTCTTAAAGCGTTGTAAAACTCCCTCAACATTAGAAACAAAACCCTCAGCACCAACCCCTGGTTCAACGCTCATCTTTAATGATGGAATTTTAATCGTTCCTTCAGAAGAACGAACAATACGAACATTCAGATCTTTACTATTCTCGACAGTAAATTCTATCCTACAAGGATCTTTCATCTGCTCCGCCTCAACATCAGAAACCCTGTACTTGCAAGCAGAACAGTTCATTGAAAAAATAAAAATCTTCCCAAAATAAGGAATATCCTGCTCATCCTCAATAAGAGTCAGTGTCTTTGCTTGACACATCGGACAGGTTTCATGCTCAACTTTTTCCATTAAAACTTTCAAAAGAAATAAAATATATAAAGATGTAGGTTTGAATCTTAAAAGTGGAATACAAACTTATTTGTTTAGATATGGATGGAGTCATTTTTAAAGACGTTAATTTCTGGCTTGAACTCCATAAAAAATTAGGAACTTATGA
>JAHFKM010000072.1 GCA_023245385.1 archaeon | reverse complement strand
AAAAGTTATTTTATTTTAGCTAAATTCTTTTAAATAGGTAAAAAAAATAAAGAGCTTATGGTTGGGTATAAGAGAATAGGAAGACCTGGTGCTCTTGGAAGTAGAAAAGATGAGGTTTTAAAGAATTATGATAAAGTTTATGGAGTGGATAATTGGCGCTTGGTGTGGAATGTTAATGGGACATTTGTGGAACTTGATGGTGCTCTTGCAATCTATGAAGATGCGTATTTTGAGCACTTCAAAAAAAATCCTGATGAATTAAAAGGGCTTACTGAAAATTTTGCTAATGTTTATGATAATAATATTTCTAATGTTGAATCTTGGTTTGATTATTATCACCAAGAATTTAAGGGAAATCACTTTCAGGATATCGCAATAAGAAGATGTTTGATTAGAAATGGACTTTGGTTTAAAGGAACAGATCTTTTAGAAGTGCGTATGCGTGAGCCGGGAATAAGATATAATCCTGGGAGAATTCCCTTTCATAGACCTGAATGGATACCTCAACCTGAATTAGAAGGGTTTTGGGAAGCTGGGACAGTGGAGAGTTGGTATCAGTCTGCGAAGTATTTGGAAGTTAAAAATTTTGATAAAAAATTTGATAAGGATCTTTATTTTATAACATCTAACGTGGGAAAGGTGAACTCCGCGAGAAGATCTTTAGGAGAGCAATTCTCATTAGAACAATTGGCTTTAGAGATTTCTGAAGAACAAGAAACGATTGAAAAAATAGCCACGCATAAAGCAAGAATTGCATATGCTACAATCTGCAGACCTGTTATTACTGATGATTCTGGGTTTGTTATTCCTGATCTGGGAGGATATCCTGGAATAAGAATTGGAAGAGAACTTAAAGAGAGGGGGATTGAACATTTTCTTGCGATGGCGAAGGAGCGACCATTAGATGCTTATTTTCTTATGACTCTTGCGTATTTTGAGAGTACATTGAAAGAACCGAAACTTTTTACTTCGAAAGTTGAGGGAAAACTTATTTCAGAACAGCGTGGAGATGTGAATAAACCTTTTGTTAAATCACTTATTAGTATGGCTTTTATTATTAACGGTCAGGATAAAACTATTGGTGAGATGACAGAAGAAGAATATAAGGCAAATGCAACAACAGACAGGTGGAAAGAGCTTCTTGTTTTTTTAAAAAATCGGGAAAAAGAAGTTGTTTAAAAGTGTTAATAGTTATAGTTCATCTCCGGTAATATATTTATATGCAGAATAAGAAGCGGCGACAGCCTCACCGACGCCGGTAATTGCTTGTTTAAATTCTGTATCGACGACATCGCCTGCTGCGTAGAATCCTTCAATGTTTGTTTTTGCTAAACGATCAATAATAATTTCACCTTTCTTGTTCACAGCAACGCCAATCCCTTTCGCTAAATCAGAAAGAGCGGTATGTCCTATCTCAACGAAAACAGCGTCTAATCTTAGTTCTTTAGAGGTATTATAGGATTTATCTAAAAGGATATGGGTTACTTTCTTCTCGCCTTTGATCTCAACAATGTTTGTTTGTTTGATAATTTCTATTTTTTTATTTTTCGCGACACGTATTTCATTGACAGGCTCAGGGTGGATTTTTTCACCACGATAAATAAGATATACTTTAGAAGCCCACTGGGTGAGTAATAATGCTTCTTTTGCTGCTGAATCTCCACCACCAACAACTGATACTATTTTATCTCGATAAAAACTCCCGTCACATAATGCGCAGTAATGTACGCCTTTGTTCGCGAAAACATCTTCTCCGGGTACGCTAAGTTTCTTCCATTTTGTTCCTGTTGTGTAAATAATTGTTTTTCCTAAGAAGGTATTTTCATCAGTTTTTACTTCAAAATTTTTCTTTACTTTTTTCAGATCGATAACACGCTCAGTTTTAATTGTTACTGAGGGATAGTCTTCAGCGTGTTCTTGTAATTTTTGAGCTAATTCCAAGCCTGTTAATCTTTTAAATCCTGGGTAGTTTTCGACGACATCGGTTAAGATAATTGTTCCTCCGGGAATTTCAGCAAGCACTAGGGTTTTCAAGCCGAATCTTCCGGAATACATTGCAGCGCCTAAACCTGCACAGCCGCCGCCAATAATAATTACATCATATTCTTCCATAAGCTAGCGGAATTTTAACTTTTTTATAAATGTTTGGATTAAGTATTTGTCAGAAGCCCATTTTTTTTATAGTTATCGAGCTTTGCTCGTAACTCACTGCTATAAGTATAGATAGTATTCACTGTAGCTGCTATTACATTTATAGCATCATTCTCTTCCAAACCCTGTGTCATCACGCAATAAGAAATTCTTAGAGTTGCAGAATAGATAATTCCACAATCGTGAAAGAGTTTGTTATTGATATAATATTCACCATATTTATGTGCTAATTTCACATCGTCAGGCAAGTCAGCTCGTTCTTTAAGATTGAATGTTGTGTTTGTTAATAATTTTAAGATGTACTCAGAATGTTCAGGTTCAAGAACTGTTGAAAAATATAAACTTGAGAAAATGTTTGAAAAATCTCTTGGACCGAGTAAGTCTTTTATTTGTGTAGAATTTGGGTTATATGCTCCGTACGTATCGATGCTATAATAGTCCATTAATTTTTTAAGTTCTGCTTTGTTGATTAGTTCTCCTAAGCTTTGAAAGGCATCATTGTCTGAGTCTTTGAGCATTTTTTCTAAAAGTTCTTTTATTGTTGGTGCATGAGGTTGATTGTTAATCCGTTGGTTTAAATCCAGTTGTTTTGATTCGACTTTTTGTAAGATCAACACGGCAAGGGGTATTTTGTTAATACTTCCTGGAAATGCGCCATTTCTTTCTGCTATTGCAAAGTTGGCCCCGTTATTTAAATTTTCAACATAGATAGAAACTGTGAAATTATTATCCTTAATATAGCTTCGTAATGCTTTTTCCAAAGGGTAAAAATTTGTTACAAGATAACTTTTTGGTTCTAAAAGGCCTGCGTAAATTCTTTTCGAAAGTAAACCATCGTTTGGTCTGCTAATTATTTGATCTTTTTTATAATCAACTACTATTTTTATAAGGAGGAGGATGAGAAGGAAGGTTTCGAAAAGTACAATCCATTTTAAGGAGCGTTCGTTCATTGAGTTGAGGGTAGTTTTTAGCTATTTTAAAGTTGTGATTTTACTTATCAAAACAATCAAAGGTTTAAGACGACTAATTTTTTTCTTGTCATTGCTTCAATGCTGTATTTTATTCCTTGCGTGCCAATGCCTGAAGATTTTACGCAGGAAAAGGGAAAGGTATCTGGACCGCGACTGGAACGAGCGTTAATTTGTACAGTTCCTGTTTCAATTTTATGTGCGATGCTTAGGGCTTTGTTGATGTCTGAAGTAAAAATTGAGGCGCCTAAGCCGTATTCACTTTTATTTGTTAATTCGATCGCTTCTCCCGAGTTTTTTATTCTTAGAATGGGGAGGACTGGACCAAATTGTTCTTCCCAAGCGATGCGCATTTTATTTGTTACTTTGTCTAGAACAGTTGCTTGGAAAAAACGGTCTTTTGAGCTTCCACCGCAAAGAACGACTGCGCCTTTGCTTTGTGCGTCTTTAATCAGTTCGTGGAGGTAGGATTCAGAAGTATCACTAATCAAGGAACCGTACTTCACTTTCTCATGAGGATTTCCAACTTTAAGAGTTTTTACTTCTTTTACGAGTGCTTCAACAAGAGTATCTGCGATTTTTTCTTCAACAAATACTCGTTTTATTGAGGTGCAGCGCTGACCGGCGTAGGAGAATGCGCCAGCGATGATCTGGTTTACTGTGTTGGGGAGAGTGCAGTCTTCTAGGACAATTGCAGCGTCTTTTCCTCCGAGTTCTAAGAGTAGGGGTTTCATTCCTGCTTTTTTTGCGATTTCTTTTCCGACAGTGGTGCTTCCGGTAAATGCGATCATTGCTACGTCTTTGTGTTCGACAAGGTAGTCTCCGATCTCGTTTGCTTTTCCTGTAAGTGTGTTTACTAAACCTTTTGGTAAAAATTTATTGAAGAGTAAAGTGAAGCATAATCCTGAAATCGCTCCTTGTGTTGAGGGTTTAAAGACGACTGCGTTTCCTGCGATTAAGGCGGGAGCGATTTTTGAGGCTGCGAGGTTGATCGGATAGTTAAAGGGGGAGATTGCTAGGACTACACCGAGAGGAACATGGTGTACTATTCCTATTT
>JAHFKM010000010.1 GCA_023245385.1 archaeon | reverse complement strand
TTTCTGCCAACGTTTCAGTGTTCGGATATTCACAGAATATCCATAGATTTCTTTTAGTTGTGTCTGGCATTTCGAGTAAGAATATTGTTTTATTCTTAACTTGAAAAATTCTTTTCTAATGAGCTCTTTTTTCATAGAATTAGCTAAGCTAGCTAACCTATAGTATTGGTGACATATGTCACCGGACTACACATTATTCTCTGAGTCTAGTGCAGTAGGGTTTAAGGTAAGTGTAGAACAAACAAAAGAAGTTGTGGATTTTTGGAACAAATGTTCAGGAGAGATTCTAAGTATTATTAAAGTGAGGTTTAGATGAAAACATTCATTGAAAAAATTAAGGATGAATTTTACTCTGGTTTGATGGTTGATGTTTTCGATAAGATTACTACATAAGGAGTCTGTGAAAAATATTTTCTAAAAAAACTGGTGCGGGGGACAGGATTTTCGCTTCTCTTTGAGTTTTTTATGAACGTTTTCTCAAAGGATTCTTTCGAACCTGCGTAGGCACTAAGCCACTACCACCTCAAGAAGGCCAGATCTTTTGGATCTTGTAGCCCGGTTGGCCGCTGCGGCACCCCCGCATGATATTAAAAACGAAGACATTGTCTTATTTATTAAAGTAGCGATAAAGTTTTTTACTTGAGTTGGTTTGTAGGACTTTTTACTTTTAGAAAGTATTAAATTTGTAGCGAGTATTTTTTGAGTAAATGAAACCGTTACTTTTTCAAAAACCGGAGAAGCATGTGCTTGTTTGTGTGAATGAAAGAGCGGAAGAGGATTGTTGTAAAAAAGTAGGTGGAGAAACTTTTTATTTTAAGTTGAAAGAATATATAAAATTAAATGGTCTTTCTGGAAGGATTTGGGTGACACGTTCTCGTTGTTTAGGTTTTTGTAATCCTGTTGGAATAACTGTAGTGATTTATCCTGAAGGAGAGTGGTTTACAGAAGTGGAAGAAAAAGATTTTGAAAGGATTTTAAAAGAAATTAATAGAGAGAATTTTGAATAGTTTTTAATGAAAAAGAAAGGGTTTTGCAAACTTGTCTATAAAGATTAGTAGAAGTAGAATACTTAAGATAGTCTATTGGTTTAGCGCGAGTTCAAATTCTTCTAATCGTTCATTAATAATATCTAAAGATCTTGAAAGCATTTCTTCAGGGCTCAGTTTTCCAAAAGATTCAATATAAAAAATAAAATCTTTCTCACTTGCTTTGACAGTGAGACCGTCTTTTGGTTCGTTGATGTCAACACAGGCATCACAAAGAATGCAGCGTTCAGCATCAATAACTTTGAGGTCTTTTCCTTTTATTTCATACACATTTGTTGGACAGCTCGCCATAACTTCTTCAGGGTTTTTTACTTTGTCGATTGTTATTTTTGGATATCCTTTGTAATGTGCTAATCCTGCTGTGTGCTTGGCATGTTCTTTTCCGATTCCGAGACTTGCAACTGCTTCGAATTCTAACTCCTGATCTTTTAAAAGTTGTACAATAGGAATTTTACCAAAGACTGGTTTTATTTTTGGATCCTGAGATTTTAGATCAGCAGCGTATACTGTAAGCGGTCCCTCTGCTTTTAAGGTAAAGGTGATTTGACATTTTGCACAACCAGCTCCTTTGCAAGAACATTTATCAGGAAGAACATAGGTATCAAGATCTGTTACTAAAGGAAGCATCCCTAACCTGTGAGCGATAATCTCATCGAAGAGTGCTGAGGAATTTTTAACTAAAGTAACTTTTTTAATCGCGAGAGTAGGTAATTCTGAAATTATAATCCTTCTGAGTGTGTTCACAAAAACAGGGTTTGAGTCTTTTAAAAGAAAGTTAAGTTTGTTATCTTGCTTCTTAAGGAGTTTAATATCCATGTTCCAGTAGCACTTGAAAACGCCTGTTATATAAAAACCTTACTGTTCTTTACCATTTTTACAATAACTGGGGAGTTTTTCTACCTTAAAGGTCGCAAGTCCTTTATCCGCATAGTTTAGTGTTACTCTTATATCTGCAAGTTCATCATTGTTAAGGTCGAGTTGTTGAGAATACCCTTCATGGAGTTCCATATTCTCCAAGTTCTTCGTGGATGCTCCAGTGATATCTTGAAGAGAGTTTGTATTTGTTCCTGTAAAAAGAATAAAAATACTAAATAGAGAAGTCATGATTGAGAGAGAGGTGATAAGAATGAGAAGTTTGTTGCTCTTTTTTTTCATAGGTTTTTTTAGATAAGTTTTCTTCTTAAACGTTGTGTTTTGAAAATCAAAAGTGTTAAAAGTGAGAAAGAGCATGAATTAAAAAAAGATGGTGATTGTTGTTCAGAATATTCTTGATGGGATGATTCTTGCTCTTGGTATTGGTAGTTTAATTTTTGCATTGCTCTCTTATTATAAGGTGCGGGATGAAAAACCTGCTTTTTTGTGGATGGTGTATTGTTTCGCTTTATTTTTACTTGCTCGCGCTTTGAGTCTTCTTGTTCCTTCTTCTTTATTAGTAACGATGATGTTTTTGCTTGCTGTCTTTTGTATGATTATTGTTGTGAGAGAGATGGGAAGGGGAAAAGAAGAGAAACTGTTAAAAAGGAGGAAAGGTCGTAAGAGATAATGATGGATGAAACAAGAAAGAGAGTGAAGGGTCTTACCTTAAAACACAGACGTGAGGGAAAACTCGTCGAAGAAATAAAGAAGACTGCTGTCTGGGTAAAAAATTTGGTGATGAAACCTATTCTCAGTGATCATTCAAAAAATTTTAAGGTGGAGTATGATGATATTCAAATTTCAGGTGAAGAGCTTGATGATCTCCCTGAAAAAAGGGTTGTGCAAAAAGTAGTAAAGGGGCAGGATGGTCAAATGCTTGAGAAACTAAAGGAGATCTACAGGCTCTAATTTGTTACTACTACAAGATAACTACTACAGAAAGATATATAAACAAGCGACAGGTAAATAATACAATGAATCCTACCCCAGAATTATCAAAAGAAGCGAAAGAGAAGCTGGATCTCATGAAAGAGAAATTAGAGAAATTCTCAAAAGCACTCACAAAAGAAAATAAAGAAATTATCGGAATCGCCTTATTACCTCCTTCAAAAGTAAACTCAGAAGAAAAAATTCCAGAAGAAGAATTAAAAAAAATAAGAAACGCAATTAATGTTCTCGTGCTTGTTGATCTCTCTGAGAAAAAAGAATGGTACGAATTAAGAGACACTCTCACCAAAAAGATTCTGAAAAAAGCGAAAGAAGTTGATGAAAATTTAAACCCTCAACTTATGGATATGTACGAAATTCGAGAAAGCTGCTTTGATGGCAAATCAGACATTCTTGAAATGATCGCAGCAAGCGCACCCTTATTTGATCCAAAGGATCTGCTCGGTGCCTTGAAAATAGCTGAAGTTCATAAAAATATGGTCTTGAAAAAATTCGAAAAATATATCGTAAGCTATGTCGCTGTCGGTTCTTTATTCAGAGGAGACGCAAAACCGAACGATATCGATGTCGCTGTCGTTGTCGATGATACTGATGTAAAAAAAATGACACGGGCTGAGTTAAAGGATAAATTAGGAGCAATTGTTCGCTCTTTAGGATATGACGCTTCAAAAATTACAGGCGTTGAAAAAGCATTTCATATTCAAACCTATATTCTGACTGACTTTTGGGACTCTATTAAAGACGCACATCCTGTCATTTTCACCTTCTTAAGAGACGGCGTTCCCATTTACGATCGCGGAGTTTTTATGCCATGGAAGTTATTATTAAAAATGGGAAGAATTAGACCAAGTCCTGAAGCAATCGATATGCAAATGGATGTTGGAGAGAAACTCATTCAAAGAACAAAGGGAAAATTATTAAGTGTTGTCGGTGAAGACCTTTATTACGCAATTTTGAATCCTGCACAAGCTGCTTTAATGTTGTATGGAATAGCACCTCCTACACCAAAAGAAACGATTCAACTGATGGATGAAATTTTTGTGAAGAAAGAAAAGTTGTTAGAAAAAAAATATGTTGACATGCTTGATCGCATTAGAAAATATTATAAAGATATAGAACACGGAGATGTCAAAGAAATTTCAGGAACAGACATCGACCATTTGTTAAAAGACGCTGAAGAATATATGAAACGTATTAAAAAATTGTTCGATCAAATTCAAAACAGAAGAGATAAAGAGAGCGTTCTTGAGATGTATGACTCTTGTTTAAATATCACCGAGGAAGTTTTGAAAGTACATACTATTCAAATAAAAAACAGAGATGAAATTCTCCCTCTCTTTAAAAAGCATATTATCGAAAAGAAGATCTTGTCTGAAAAACTCCTAGAAAGCTTGAAAGTTATTACTGAAACAAAAGAACGTCATGCAAAAAAGAAAGTCCCGAGCCCAGAATTGGAAAAAATACGAAAAGAAGCCCGCTCATATATTAAAGTCCTTGTTGAATATATACAAAGAAAACGCGGCTACGAATTTGAACGCGCAAAGATTCGTTTTAAATATGGTGAGAAATTCGGAGAAGCTATTCTCTTGGATAAGCTCGCATTCTTAGTAGATGATATCGATGCCGAGGAAAAAATCGTGCACAAAACAGAGATTAAAGCAGATGGCAGTTTAGGATCAAAAGAAAAAAGCTCTTTTGAAGAACTTGAGAAAGAACTCTCTCTCATGAAAATCCCTTCCAAGGTATTTATTAAAGAAAAAATTTTCGAAGCTTTAAGAAATTTATATGGAAAAGATATTGAAATTTTGGTTAATTACTAAACTTTAATTATAGTTTTAATGATTTTTATAAGCTCTTTAAGTTGGCTTCCTGTTCTCGCTTCTGCGTTCAGTCGCAGGAGAGGTTCTGTTTGGCTTTCTCTTAGGTTGAACCAAAAGTCTTTGCAGTAAACAGAAATGCCATCTTTATGAATAATTTTTTCAGCTTGTTTTTTAAAATAGCTTTCAACAAGCTTAAGCGTTCTCTTCTTATTTATTACAGAAAAATTTATTTCTTTTGAGCTTGCGTATTTGAGATAGGGCTGCAAGAGTTCTGAGAATGGTTTTTTTGTTTTAGAAAGAATATGAATAATTATAAGTGAAGTTAAAAGTGGAGATTCTGAATAGTAAAATTTTTTGAAATAATAATGTCCTGATTTTTCTCCGCCAAGAACAGCGTTATATTTTTTCATCGATTCTTTGATAAAGGTGTGTCCGGCCAAGGAAAAAAGGGGTATACCTTTTTTTTCTTTTATTTTTTCTTCCACAATTCTGCTTGACCTCATATCACAAATAACACTTTCTTTTTTTTCCAAAGTATTAAAAGCGAGAAACGCAAAAAGAATGTCTGGTGCTACAGTTTTTCCTTTCTCATCAATAAAAACAACCCTATCTGAATCTCCATCAAATGCAATTCCCAAATCCGCTTTTGATTTAACCATAGCTCTTCTCAGCGCTAAAGTATTTTCAGGAAATAAAGGATTAACAGCATGATTAGGAAAAGATCCGTCTATCTCAAAATAAAGCGGCTTAACATTACAAACTTCAGAAAGTATTTTTCCATCAAGCGCACCCATCATATTTGCCGCATCCACAACAACCTTAAGCTTTGTTTTTTTTGTTTTTTTAAGAATAAACATTTTGTAATCTTCGAAGATATTCTGTTGAAAAAATTTTCCCTTATTTTTAACCGTTGAAAATTTGTTTTCCAGCACAAGCCTTTCGATTTCTTTTCCTCCATGATGATAAGAAAGAAAGTCCGAGTTTCTTCCGCAGAGTTTAAAACCATTACTCTCTTTTCCAAGATGAGAAGCTGTGATCATAATCGAAGCATCAAACTTATAATATGAGTTAGCAAAATAATTCATAGGCGTTGTACAAAGTCCAATATCAACAACATCAGCGCCCTGATCACGTAACCCAGTAACCAACGCGTCGAAAAGCTTGTAAGAACTTAAACGCGCGTCTCTGCCGACAACAACTCTTTTACATTTTAAATAAACAACAAAAGCTTTTCCTAGAGTATAAGCAATTTCTTCGTTAAGTTCTTCTGGGTAAACACCTCTAATATCATATGTTCCAAAAATGTTCATTGTTTTTATTAAGAAAAGGAGTTTTATAAAACTTTGTTTAAGAGAAATACCTAAGGATCTCTTCTGATCTTCCTGATAACTTCAAGAAAAGTTCTTTTATTATCTTATCTCTGAGATCAATGCCCATTTTATTTCTGAAGTAATCGACAGGATCTGTTAAGGGATAATTAAAATAATCAGGGTAAAAAGGTATTTGTTCTTTGGTTCTTGTGAGAGCAAAGGGAAGATCTAAAGGATTTCCTGTTTGTTGACAGCCATAGCAGATATAATGATTTCTTTGAGGTTTAAGAAAGAAGGATGCGGTTTTTTCGACGTGGAATGGGCAGAGTCCAAAATAATTTTCCCCTAAAGCTTGTTTCTTGATTCTGAAGCCAAGCAAATCTTGTCCAACTTCAATGATCCTGAGACTTTCAATTCTTTGTTCTAAAGTCTGAACAATTTCTGTTCCTTTTTCTAAAAGTAAGAGTTGTCTCATATGCTAAGTAAGGGAGGGTTCTATAAAAAAATTACTGCTCTTCCCGATAAAACTTGGCTGCGTCTTCAGGAGGTAGAGGGTTGATTATTGTTCCAGAATATTCAAAACCTGCCCAGATTGTAAGTCTCGGTAAGATTTCTAAGTGTATGTGTAAGTTGGTTCCTGTCGGAGCATAATGAAGAACATAATTAAAAGGTGCGTTCAATTCTTTTAACTTATTCAGAACCTTTTTCAAAATATCAACAAAGTCAGAAAGATTTTCCAACTGATCCAAGGTTGTCGTATGTTTTTTTGGCAAGAGAAGTATTTCAAAAGGAAAACGAGACGCATAGGGTGTAAAAGCAATACAGGTTTCATTTTCAAAACATCTCCTGTAAGAATTTTTTTCACTTTGAACAATACTGCAATAAGGACAAGAAGGATACTTTGAAACAGCCTGAAGTTCATCCCGCACAAGAGAAGGGATAGTGTCATAAGCAATAATCTGAGAGTGGGTATGATGGATAGATGTTCCGGCAGCTTCCTCATGATTTTTAAAAACTTGGACATAACTAATCCCTACCTGCGCGCTAAGCGCTTTGATCCTCACAAGATACATCTTAAAAATCTCCTGCAAATCTTCAGTAGAGAGATCCCAAATCTGCTTGCTATGATCGGGAGTTTCAACAAGAACCTCATGGACACCATAAGCGTCCGCAAAGGTATAGAAGATATTATGTGTTTTGATATGAAAGTCTCCTGCAAGTTTGACAGCGGGGTATTTATTAAGAAAAACACGAATCTTCCATTTTCCATTCTTTTTAAGAACGGCTCGCTCTTCCGGAGTACTCGCTTCGTTTCCAGGGCAGAAGGTGCATACATTTTCTTTATATTTTCTTACTTCTTTTTTGAACTCTTGCGGACGTTTAGCACGCTCTGTCGCGATAATAACCCAACGATCTAAAATATAATCTTTGCGTAGTTCTGGCATTTTTTTTATCCGTATACTCTTTGTAAGGCGAGCGTGTGCGCTTCTAAATAATTTTTGATAAAAACCTTCCAATCCGCGAGGTTTGAAATTTGTTTCGCATAAAGCTTTTGATCAACTCTTCCCTTTCTGTCAAGTTTTGAAAAATTGTGAAGAATATCAGTAAAGGAATTTATCGTTTCCTCTTCTGTGCGTTGATACCGTTTTAAGACAAACACACCTGAATCTCCTTTATGTTGTGAAAGAACAAATCTTCCAAATCCTCCGAGGTCAGTAGTGAGAGAAGGAACACCGAGCGCCGCTGATTCTAAAGGAGTGTAACCCCATGGCTCGTAATAACTTGGAAACAATCCAAGATGACATCCCATAATAGCATCATAATAGGGTAAATCAATGAGCCCATCAATTCCAGATAAGTAAACAGGATAAAAAATAACCTTCACCTTGTTTTCGGTAGAATTATCCAATCCTTGTTCTAAAAAACTTTTAATAATAAGATCTTCTTGCTCATTAACAAGATCATGTGTTGTGAGGGGGGGTTTTCCTACACTTGAAAAATTAAGACGTAATCTTCTTACATTGCTGAGAAACTCTTTGTCAAAAAGTTGATGTTGGTAAAAATTTTTTTCATCAGTGAAGCAAGATGCTTTATCACAGATCATGATGTTTTCCATAATCCTTGATTGTGTTGTTTTAATATTATCATCAATAAAGTCCCGCACATGATGGTAGTTACTTTTGTTTTTTGCCAAACTTGCTTTCGCAGAAAGAACATCTCGCGGTATCCAAAAGAAAACAACAATCGTTTTTTTAGAATTTTCTTTTTTCATACGCTCATTAAGCTGAGATAAGGATTTGATAAAAATATCAATACCCTTATTTTTATACTCGTATCTTCCAACAATAAAAAAAGTAAGCGTTTCTTCAGGATCAAAATAATAATAAGGGAGAAAATAATAAGAAATGAATTCTCTGATAATTTCTCTATTCAGCTGATGTTTAACAGAAGTTTCTTCAAATGAAGGGAAACGTCCAATATCAAGACCATTCAAAACGAGAATATCTGCTTTTCTTCCCAAAAGCTTCTCAGCTTCAATCGCTGTTATTTCTGAAACTGTTGTGAAAACGTCCGCGTTTTGCGCGCAAGCGAGCTCTGTTGTATGCTTGTCAAGGATACCATTTTTCTTCGCTTCATCTAAGGGATTGATTGTTTCCATTTTACTATAAAAATCAGATCCTGATGCCGCGAGCACCCTCCCGAGCATGGTCGCATGGGTCGTGAAAACTGTCCCTATTTTTATTTTATTCATCTTCAAATAAAGCAAAGTAAATCCTGCTAACCATTCATGACAATGCGCGACAATTGTTGATTTGTTAATTTGAGTAAAGAGTTCAAGGAGTTTTCCTACTGTCGTGCTCCAAATCATCGGCTCTTCAAACTCCCACTGTGTATAAAGAGAGTCTATTTTAAAGTTGTTCCAATACTTTTCTTTTAAAGAGTTTTTTTCTTTGATATATCCTTGAAAATCCAGTAAGATCACATCTGGTTCTCCTTTGACAAGCCAGCTTCCATATTTGCAAATAATTCCCTGATTATTTAGTTGTGTAAATGTTTTTTTAAAATGTTCAGGAATTTCTTTTTCCAAGAATTCAAATTTTGCTTTGTCCGGAAAATAAGGACCGATGAGGATATAATTTTTATAATTTTCTTTCATTAAAGCAGCTTTGGATTCAAGAACGGTGTAAATACCACCTACTTTGTTACATACTTCCCAAGATATTTCGAAAACGTAGTCTGCTTTGCCGTTCATGCTGCCTCTTTTTTCTGCTTTGATTCTGTGTGTTGAGCTTTATATAACTTGCTTTACTAAGCTTTAAATAAGACCTGAAAATTCAAAGATTTTATGGCAAATGATTTGGAAGAAATATTAGAATCTTGTCCTTTCGGTTCTCCTCTCTCTACAACGGTAATTTTTCTTACAGCGGTTTATACAGGAATGGCGTTGAAAGGTATTGGGAGAATTCGTTACAGTAACAACTTGAAAGGAAAAGATCCGAGTCTGATTTCCTGTTTTTACCAATTCAATCAAGAATTGTATGGGAAGGCAAGAGATTCTGTGCGAGATATGTTAAATAATTTGTATTCCTCATTTGAAGATTAAAATACTGAAGCAAGTTTTCTTAAAACTTTTTCCGGATTTTTCGCAAGAACAACATGGGAAGAAAGTAAAACGCCATTCGCTCCGAGTGTTACAACTTTTTTTATATCTTCAACATTTTTTATTCCAGCGCCAACAAGAATCTTCGTTGTCGGCGAGTGTTTTTTGACTTTTTTTATTGTCTCAAGAATAATCTTTGGATTGCTTGTGATTGAAATTTCTCCTCCAATTAAAGAAGGTGGTTCCACTGCGATCATATGAGGAGAGAACAAAGCTAATTTTTCAGCTTCTTTAGGGTTTTTTACACAGATACAGAGATGAAATTTGTATTTTTTACAAAGAATGATTGTTTCTTTTATTTTTTTCAAAGAGATTCTTTTTTCAGAATGATTCAACAAACTTCCCTTAGCTCCTTCTTTTTTAATATCTGAAACTGAAATAGATCCTGTGTGCGCTCCTGTTTCATAAGAGTCTACATGTTGCGTGTAAACCTTGAGAGAGATAGCTTGTGAAACACTGAAAAGATCCGCTGTTTGAACTGCTATTCGAATGTCTGTTTTTGTTTCTTTCGCGACTTTTTCACAGATCTTTGCAAGTTTGATTGCGTTCTTTCCTGTCGCTTCAGTATATGTTTTAAAATTTACAATAAGAAATACCTTCACCTTTTTTATCATAAGATTGTGAGGTTGTTTGTTCTTTATAATAGTTTTTCTTTATTAGTATTTAATGTCTATTTCTCAAGCCAATAATTCTTTTATAGGCAAAAAGATATACTAAAAAAAGTGGTGAGAAGATCAAAGGAAGAAAGAGAGAAAGAGAGAGGAGTTCTAAGAGAAGTTCATGATCTTTCAAATCGTCCGACGATCAGGGAGATTAGAGAAAAAATTGTTACAGTATTACATACAGATAAAGAAAAGCTCGCTGAAATTCTTGCCGCTAATGAAGCGTTATATTTTCATCCACAAAATTCTCCAAATGCAACACCCTACTCGATTGATATGAGTCGTTGTTTTAATGGTCAGGATCTTCTTTGGCTTGCTCCTATGTATACTAATCTAATTGATTCTCTCTATCTGCCAAAGGAAGGAAAAGAGAATGGCATAACATTGTATGGTCCTGCATATAAAAGTTTAGGGTTTCTTTCTACAGTCTCTCTATTTTTAGAACATATTAAAAAGATTCCTACAAATTTTATCTATGATCGAAAAGAAGGATCTCAGGAACTTGTAGGGTATATTTCCTCTTCACGTCCTATTTTTATTTTAGATGACGTTCTGGCAACAGGGAAAACAAAGACTGTTGTGGTTGGGAAGCTGCTTCAACAATGTCCAAATGCTGATATTATAGGTATTGTTGTTGCTGTAGATCGTGAGGAAGCAAGAGAGTATGGAACTGCAGAAGGTTTGCCCGCGATTAAATGTGGTGAACATGTTATTCCTGTCTATGCTATAGGGATGATTTCTACGATTATGAGAGGATTATACACCCGCGCTTCAAAAGTTCTAGTAAAAAAAGATGGTCACGAATCTCGGGAAAAAATGGATGAACAACTGTATAAAGTCTTCACAGATTATTTTGAGCATCGCCCTCAAGGTTTTCAAAACACTTAAATAAATAAAAGTTCTTTAAAAGTAAATGAAAAAGAGTCCTGCTCTTAAAAAATCTTCTGAAAAAAAAGTAAAGATCTACACAACACCTACTTGCACGTATTGTCATTTGGCAAAAGAATTTTTTAAAGAGAACAAAGTTAAGTATGAAGTGGTGGATGTGACGAAGGATCAGAAGTTCGTTGATGAGCTTATGAGAAAGTCTGGTCAGCTTGGTGTTCCGGTAATTGAAGTTGACAGTGAGATTATTGTTGGCTTTGATAGGGAAGCGCTTAAACGTGCGTTAAAGCTCAAATAAAGCCAAAAGAAAGCTTTATATCTTCTAGAGCTTACCTATTCTTAGAAGGGTTTAGGATAAAATGTCTGACTACACAATATACGCACCCGCTGCGAGTACGCAAAGGTATAGTATAAACACAAGTTCAGGGTATGGTACTCAGAATTCATATGGTGCTTCGGATAGTACTATTCAATCTTCACCTCGAAAAGGACGTTGTCCTACTAACGGAAGATGTGTGGTCTGTACAAGATTATGTATGATAGATTGAGGAGTATAATGCAAACACAAATGATCACGAAAGAGATGACGATTGGTGAGGTTGTTGAGCAGTATCCTCAGGCTGCGGATGTTTTTACTAATTTTGGCTTACACTGTGTAGGCTGTCATTCAAATCCTTTTGAAACGATTGAAGGCGGAACACTAGGTCATGGAATGCCTGAAGAAGAGATGAATAATTTACTTGTTGAATTAAATAAAATTATTTCTTCTGCTAAGACATCGAGTATTACTGCTATGTCTGTGACCGAGAACGCTGCTTTGGAAATTAAAAATTTACTTGATAGCCAAAGAAAATCAGATCATGGATTAAAAATTAAAGTTGTTCCAGGAGGCTGCGCGGGATACAAATATGAGATTAATTTTGTGAAAGCTGGCGCTGAGAATGATATGGTTATTGAAGATAAAGGATTAAAATTATTTATAGATCCAGCAAGTTCGAAAATGTTGCAAGGTTGTACGATTGATTATGTTGCTGGTTTGATGGGCGCAGGGTTCAAAGTCTTGAATCCTAATGAGCAGAAAGCTTGTGGTTGTGGAAGTTCTGTAGGCTTTTAATTGATCTTATGAGTAAGTTCTTTATACGTAGCATCTGGGAGCGGATAGTAAGCCAGTTGTTCTAGGAGAATGGAAAGTTCGTAGTCCTGAATTTCTGGAAAAATAGAGAGTGTTTCTTCAAGGAAGAGTCGTTGTTCGTAGAGATCTTTGAATTGCGCAACGATCAGTAAAGACCATTCGTCAGAAAGAGTGTAAACGCCGTTAGTGTGTTTGTTGTTGAGTAAATAGTTTCGGAGTTTGGAGCTAGTGAAAGGCGTTTTGAAGCGAATAATGAATGGTCTCCATTCGAGTGAGTAGAAGTCGAAGAGGGTGAAGTAGCGATGGATGACGCGTCGGTGGTACAGATCTTGGAGTGTTCTTTTGATACGTTCTGGAGAGATGTTTGTCTTTTTAGAGAGTGCGATGTAGGATGCGCGTGCGTCTGTTTGCAGTGCGTAGAGGATTTCTGCTTCTGTGTGAGTAAGTGCTTGTATTTTTAGAACGCGTTCGTGTTCTTCTTTAAGCTGGGGCGCTGTAACGAGAAGGTGATAAGGAATGAAGTTATAACTTTGGAATTCAGAAATTTTCCAGTCTTTGATGTGTAAGTGTTGTGCTGTTTCTTGCCAGTTTTTACTAAAGCTTGTGTGATCTTTTGCGATGAAGAATGCGATTGCGTTGTATTGTCCTTGGGTGTAGAAGAGAACCCAGAGGTTTGGAGAATTTTTTAAAGTGGCGAAGTCTTGTTCTTGGTGTGCGATGTCTGTACGAAGTAAGACTAAGTACATGCTGTAGCCCCAGGAAAAGGGATTAGTGACGGGAACGAATCCTAGGATCGTTTTTTCTTTTTTCATGTTTTCAATACGGTTGAGAACGCTGGGTTTGGAGAGGTGAACGATTTTAGCGATGCTGCTGAGTGGTGTGCGGGCGTTTTCTAAGAGGATTTGAAGAATTGTTTTGTCTGCTTTGTCAAGCTTTAAAATTCGTTGTTGGGGCATGGGGATTTCGCCTTTGTAGATTACAACCATAATATTAACAAAATCGTAGAAACTATATTAATCTTACGATTTAGTTTTGATTTAAAGAAAAAAGTATTAAATATAATTAAGAAGATTACTTCTATGTAATAAAATATTAAGGATAAAAAATGAATTACGACAAATATGGCATATATCGCGGCACAGACCTGGAATCTCGAGTTATTCGAGCTATAGTTCGAGAGATTTTGAAAACTCCAAAAGGGATTTATTTTCCAAGTGAGCCAGAAGATATTCCAAGTGAGCCAAAATATATTTCTATCAAACAGTTAAGTTTTTTGGACTATACAAAGAGTGGATATGAAGCATTTTTTGTTCCAGAATTGCTTCTTGCAAAAACGAAAGCAGAGAAAGGTTCTCCTTTGAGAAATCATTGTTATTATACACCCAGTGTTATTGCAACTGGTAAAAGCAAAGGCGGGAATAGAATGATTGTTTATGCTCATGTTCCCACGAAGTTTAATAGTCTGAAAAATATGCAAAGAATGGCAGAAAAAGCAGCGGAATTAAAAAAAGTTGAGGGTAGAGCAAGTGAATTGCTTGATGAAGAAATGTCCCAGGAAGAATTTGATTCTTTGCTTAGTCAGGAGGGGAATGGGAGAGTTTTTGTTGTGAAAGATTTAATACCCCAAAAATATTCGTTAGACTCAATTAGAGAAATTTTTAACTCTCCTTTGACTAGACCCTTTTCAGGATTAAATGAAACCCAACTTAAAGCTTATTTTGAAAATCATTTGCGTATTTATGGACAAGACTTAGGAATGAGTGATTTCAATTCTCATAGAGGATATAAACTAGACAATTTTCATATGTGTGTTCCTGAGAAAGATGATTCTGATCTGCCTCGTGCTCGTTTGGCTGCTGTAAATGGGCATTCGAATTATATTGGTGATGACAGCCTTGGTGGTTTTGAAAGTAATGCGCCCATTAGATGTGCACATAAATTTTTTTGCGTAAAGCCTTTGTTTAAGCCTGAAGTTGGTCCAGAAGATATTCTTGAAGTAGTTCGAAAATATGTTCCTGCATTAAATCAATCTGGTTTAGAAAAAGAAGTTAAAGAATTATATAACTTGGAATAAATTATTTTGAAAAGAAAGCTATAAATAGTGCTATTCTGAAAAAGTAATTGTATGAAAGAGGTCTTAAAAAAAGCGAAGCAGCCATTAATTCTTTTAGCCTTGTTAATTATTATTTTAGCCTTGACAGGATATAATCCTCCTGCTGGTCGTTTGAATTGGTTTTTGGAAGTGATTCCTGGAATCGTAGCAGTCTTAGTATTGATTGTAAGCTACACGCGCTTTCCTTTTCCGAATTTTATTTATTATTTGGTGTTTGCGCAGATGATGATTTTGAATTATGGTGGCTATTACACGTATGCTCTAGCACCGTTGGGAAACTGGATGAAGGTAACCTTTCATTTAACGAGAAATCATTATGATCGTATTGGTCATTTTGCTTTAGGATTTGTCCCAGCGTTTGTTGTCAGGGAAATAATGATTCGCAAAGTGAACATAAAGCGTGGTGCGTGGTTGTTTTTTATTGTAGTAAGTATTATGCTTGCTATTGGGGCGTTTTGGGAATTAACGGAATGGTGGACTACCTTGGTGGTTGCTCCGGGTATCGGTCAGGCGTATTTGGGAACGCAGGGTGATGTGTGGGATGCGCAGTGGGATATGTTGTGGGTGTTAATTGGAGGAGTTATTGCAATGACCTTTTTTCAGAAGTTTCATGATCGGGCGATGAAGAGTTTTTCTAAGAAGTAAGTTTGTAAAAATTTTCGAGAGTTTAATCCTCGTAAACGCGCGGTCTCTTGTCGATCTTAGTAATAAGAATAATTTCTTCGTTGTTTATAAGTTTATAGAGGGCTCTGTAGTCTCCGATTCTATAACGAAAGATTTTATTTCCGTCTTCTGCTCTTGTGATAAATTTGGTGTCACTTGGAACAGGATTAGCTGCAAGAGTTTTAAGTTTATTTTTTATTCTTTCTTCGAGGTGTTTGTCAAGTTTGTTTAAATATTGCTGTGCTTTTTGAGAAAGTTCAACAGTATAAATGTTAGATCAGCCTCTTTGTTTTTCCTAGTTTGAGGTCGTTTTCTGCTTGTTGGATAGATTCTAAATCATCATCGGTTAGTACAAGATCTAGATCCAGAACATGTTTTTTAATAAAGTCGAGATCTGATCGAATAGCTTGGAGTTCAGTAAGTATCTGTTTGCTTCCCGTTGTCATAATGAATGAGTGGGTGAAGAACTTTATATAAGTTTCTGTATTTTTTAGTTGTTAAAATGGTTTCTGCTTTTTTCATCTCTAAACCAGAGTTTTCTGCAGAGTTGTGAACTACTACGGACTCCGCTTGCCCTGCTGGGCTCGCTAAAGTTTCGTAGCGTCCTGAGTCATCGAATCTGCTGATTGCAGATTTCTCGTTCAGGCTTGTATTCCCGTGGTTCCCACGGTATTGCACGTTCAGTGCTGCGTTTACATCGCGATCTTGGGTGTATCCGCAGGCTTGGCAGGTGTGCGTTCTGTCTTTCAGTTTTTTCGGAACACGCGCGTGGCATTTTGCAGGTCATAACGAGACAAACCATGCTCGTACCGCTCAGCAAGAAGAGCATTATACACATCGCAAGAGTGTTTAAGCATCAACTCCAGTTCTTCAACTTGTTTCCTTTTCGGATACAGCCTAAATTTGAACCCGCGAACAAACACTTACCCACACCTCCTGAGATCTTTTTTTATTCACCAATTTTATTACCTAACGACTTGCTAATACTAGAGTAACAAATGGTCTTACGATTATATAAGTTCTGCGCGCACTTGGCGCGGGTGTCGCGAGCAAAACTTTTAATCAAAAAAAGTTCTTATTCACTTATAAAACAGGTTTATACCCTGTTTTAGAAAATCCGCTCGCGCCAAAACCTTTTTGTCGCCACCCCCATTTTTTTAGAAGAATTTACACAACGACTCTGTCGCCCTCTTTGGGAGCGGTTCGGTCATTCAAATTCTTCGGACTAAAGTCCACGAAGAGTTTCTGACCCGACCTCGTCTAAAGCGGGAGTGTTCCACGGAGGAGTGCATGCGCGTTATAAGTATCCGAGAGAGGATCATTCGTATGCTGCACAGTTTGCAAAATTTTTATCTGAAAGAAAGTGCGCTTAGAAAATAAGAAGATTCATTTCTGAACGGGCAGAAGTAAACAGAATTAGAAATGTTGTATTATTTAGTTTTGTAGAGTTCTGGGTTAAGGATTTTGATGAGTGCCATGTGGATTGCTTGTTTTGTGTAGTCTTTTCTTGTGACTCGGGAATGGGTAAGGAGTCCGATAATTCCTTCTGCTGATCCTAGTTTTGGATTTGTTGTTAATTCGAGTTTGTAAGTTGCTTCAGCTAGATCGTGTCCTTCAGCTAAAAGACGTGCTATTGCCGGTGGAATTTGGAAACTTGGTGAGAGGCCGAAAGAGTGTTTTTTTCCATCGTAAATAGTGCAGATTGTAGCTTCTAAAGAATCGGCTGGGATGATGATACCGCTTTCAATGCCGAGACTATAGTTACAATAATGAAAAGCGTTTTCTGCTCTGTTTTTTGCGCCTTCAAGTGTTTCTTCAAATGAATGTGGTTGTTTTGAAACTTCCGAGAGGGCATCGACAGGTATGATTATTGCATGGTGAAAATGAGAATATTCTCCGAGTACCTCTTCAACTGCTTGGATTTTAACAGGATTCTTCGAACCCACATGGATTTTCATAAAGTGCGAAACAGTTAAAACCATTTAAAGCTGTCGATAAAAATCTTTAAATAAAGGCAGAGGTCTTCAGGGTCTATCTTTTTGAGGAGGGATTAACAATGGAGCGAACAGTCAAACCGTTAAAGTATAAATCGTTAACTGGATTAAGTGAAAAACAATTAGCTGAGCATCATGATGTTTTGTATGCGGGCTATGTTAAGAAGATTAATGAGATCAGACAGAAGGTTATGTCTTCGGATAAGGCGACTGCGAATGGAACCTATGCGGAGTTGAGAGAATTAAAGGTTGAGGAAACGTTTGCATTGAACGCCGTTAAATTGCATGAAGGGTATTTTGATAATCTTGGTGGTGATGGAAAACCGAATGGCGCGATTATGAAAATGATTGAGAGTGATTTTGGTTCGTACGCGAAGTGGGAGGAGGAATTCAAAGCCTGTGGCTTAGCGGCTAGAGGGTGGGTTGTCTTAGCGTTTGATCTTGAAGAGAAGCGTTTGTACAA
>JAHFKM010000071.1 GCA_023245385.1 archaeon | reverse complement strand
GTTCACTCAACATACTTCTGACTCCTTCTGCGTTTCTTTGTCTGAAGCCTTCATCATGCCAGTTTCTTCTGACTCCTTCTGCGTTTCTTTGTCTGAAGCCTTCATCATGCCAGTTTCTTCTGACTCCTTCTGCGTTTCTTTGTCTGAAGTCTTCATCTTTCCACCGTTCACTCAACATTCTTCTGCTTCCTTCTGCAGGATTTAATACTGGAATTTTATAGCGTTTTAGAACTTCCCTTAAGAAGTTTCCAGACTTATCTAAACCCATCTCGGAGGACAGCTCTCTCAAACTTTGTCCATCTCTTTGATGCGCCAAAAAAAGATAGTCTACCACACTCACTCCAAACAACGCTTGACTGTAACCTTCGTATCCTTTTAATCTTTTAAAATTCTTATCACTTACTTTTCCTTCCAAATCTTCTAAATGCTTTCCTAAATAACAAGCATAATCTTTTTCATCAACAATCATAGATTCTCCATGCTAAAAATAGCCTCAAAAATCTTAAAAACCTACCGTCACTCCCATCCTTTCAAAACATGAACAAAATAACACTCCTCTACGACTTCCTCCTCGAAGAAGGCGGACTCGAACGAGTCATGATCACACAAACCAAACACCTCTCAAAAGATCATCACGTCACAGCATCCTTCGCAACAATAAACGCACGCCTCAGAACACTCTTCCCAGAAAACGTTACCTTAACTGAACACGATGGAACCTTCAACAATAACACACTCAAAATCATTCACTCCTTCCTGAACATTAACTCCTTAAAAAAATACAAAGACACTCGACTCTTTATCAGCCACAGTTTTATTTGCACCCGCTTAGCGAACTGGATGAAAAAAAAATATAAAATCCCCTATGCTGTTTTTCTCCACCACCCCCCAAATTTTCTGTATTTTAAAGGAGATATAAAAGAATGGGGATATGACACCGGAAGAAAAGTAGCTATGGCAACAGGTATCACTTTCGGACCACTACTCAGAGCAATTGATCGAAGAGTGGTAAGAGAAGCAGATAAAGTTTTTGTAAATAGTTATTATACAAAAAGAAGAATAGAAAAGATTTATGGAATAGACGCCACAGTTATCTATCCAACCTTACCTCATAAAAATTTTTCAATAAAAAAAGAAAAAGACACAGATTATATTTTTAATAAGTACAATCTCAAAAAGTATATCTTTTGCACAGGAAGACTGATCCCGGACAAGAAATATGAGTGGCTCGTCAAAGCACTCCCCTTTATTCAAGACAAAGAAATTGAACTTGTCATTTCCGGAAGGATCAATAAAGACTACGAATACTTCATCAGAAACATCGCAATAAAAAATGGAACAATGCACAGAATAAAATTCCTCGGATTTGTTCCAGACGAAGATTTAATCGCACTCTTTAACCGCGCAGAACTCTTCGCCTACCCCTCACCGGAAGAAGATTTCGGAATGGTTCCTGTTGAGGCAATGGCATGCGGATGTCCAGTCGTCGCGTGGGGTGATAACGCAGGACCAAGCGAAACTGTTATCCATAGCGTCAACGGATACTTAGCTCATCCTTACGACTTACAAGACTTCGCAACTAAAATCCAACAAACACTCGATGAAGATTTCAAAACAAAACACAAAAAAGAAATTTCAAAAACCGTAGAAAAATTCAAAGAAGAAAATCAAATACCTACTCTTCTGAAAGAGATTGAGTCTATAAAAAATAAAAATATTTTATAAGTAAACTATTCTTTAAAAGAAAAAATAATAAGAAGAGGTTGTGTTTTTGCTTCGTCAGCGAACCACCCATTCACAGGAGTAAGAAGTTCAGTATGTTTATTATAAAAAGTATACACCCATTCTGAATGCCGCTCAAACATTGAGACAACCATATAACGAGGTTTGCTGCGCTGTATTTCTGAAAGAAACGCTTCTTCTGTTGTTGGAAATCCAAGAACATTTCTTTCAGAATAATAACTTGTTTGAGGTCCAGACGCTGAATAAACAGTATCAATAGTTTGAGAATTAGCTTTTATCCAGAGCGCCGCATCTTTGACCTGCTGATAAGAAGTATTCTTTTCTTCAATAAGAGTTTTTGCCGCATGAAACTGAAAATACATACCAATCATTACTAAAAAAACAACAAGAAGAATCGCTGCATGACCATGCACCTTTTTTGTGTAATCATAAAGAAGCATACATCCTTTCGCAGCAAAAAAGAAAACAGGTACTGCGACGAGAACAAGCCATCTGTCTTCTGCTCCACGAAGCCAAAAAATAAAGAACCCAACAACCAAAAGTGTATTCATAACCCAAAAAAGATCAGAGTTTGTTTCTTGAGACTGTTTTTTCTTAAAAATAAAATCCAAACCAAAGAAGATATCCGCGAGCGTCGTGAGCCCAAGAAGAAAGAGGATGAAAATAAAAGGTGCCGGAAACAAATAAAAATATTTAACGATAGACCACCCAAATGGAGCCGCTGAACTTATCTGTGAAGAATATCCTGTAGAAAAAGCGAAAAAACTACCAAAATATTTCTTCAGCCAAAAGACATAAGGAATGAAAGGAATAAAAAAGAACAAAACAGAAGCCCAAAGATGTTTATTTTTTAAGAAAGAAAAGTGTTGAGTAATTAATAAAAATAAAAGTAAACTAAAAGTTATCAAAATAGACTGCGCCCTTGTAATAAACCCCAAGCCTAAGAAAAACCCGAAGAGAAAAATGAAGATCTTAGAATGTTCTTTAACAACACCTCTCCAGAAACAGTAGAGCGCAAGAAGCTGGAAAAAAAGCGCAAGAAAGTCGTTACTAAAACGCGCCGTCCAAAAGAGAGATGTCCAAAAAACACTCATAAACGCAGCAGAAATAAGACCAACATTTTTGTTATACATCTGCTTTCCCAAAAGATACGTAAGAAAAACAACCCCTGATGAAGGAAGAACTACCGCGAAGAATTTTACACTATTCTCTGTAAATCCAAATTTGAAAAGAATTCCTAAGAGAAGCGGAAAAAAAACTCCACGCTGAGGATTATAGTTATAAGGAACATTAAAAAACCAGTGCAACGCTGAACTAAGATAATCTGCTTCATCCCACCACACAGCAGTATTCACACTAAGATAATACACGCGAACCGCTAAAGCTATACAAAAAATAAAAAGAAAAACTCTATTGTGCCAATCTTTCAACCAGACACTGATCTTAGTTTTTAGTTCTGTCATGAATGGATAGAATACAAGATTAAGAGTTGTTTAAATGTTTTTCTTTTTGAATTTTAAGAATATACCTGAGAAAAAATAATTCAACAAATTTAAATATACCCTTAAAGAAGAAAAAAACATGCCAACAAAAAAAAGTTCTTCAAAAAACAGACTTCTTTTCTTCTTCGGAACAGAATGCACCCACTGCCACACGATGGATCCTATTCTCACACAAGTAGAAAAACAAGCAAAAGTCAAATTCACCAAACTAGAAACCTGGCACAACGAAGAAAACGCCAAACTCTTACAAACATACGATGACGGATTCTGTGGAGGAGTACCCTTCTTCTACAACGAAAAAACAAAAGAAAAAATCTGTGGAGAAATACCTTTTGACAAACTCCTCAAATGGGCAAGAAAAAAATAATGCTCAACAAACCAGACTGGCTCAAAATCAGACCTCCAACAGACACCTTCTTAGAAATAAAAAATATCATCAAAACAAATAAACTCCACACTGTCTGCGAAGAATCACACTGTCCTAATATTTCCGAATGCTGGTCAGTAGGAACAGCAACCTTCATGGTCTTAGGAGACACCTGCACAAGAGGATGTAAATTTTGCAATATCAAAACAGGATACCCTAAAACAGCACCAGATCCTTCTGAACCAGAACGATTAGCTCAGGCAGTTCAAGCAATGAAACTGGATTACGTCGTTGTTACTTCTGTTGACCGAGACGATTTAACAGACGGAGGATCCAACCACTTCGCTTCCTGTATTAGAGCAATCAAACACCTTTCTCCAACCATGCACGTTGAAGTTTTAATCCCGGACTTTCGCGGCGATAAAAAACAAATTCAAAATATCATCAACGCTCATCCTGACGTAATCGCACACAACTTAGAAACAGTACGCTCTCTCCAAGGAAAAGTACGTGACCACCGCGCAGGATATGAACAATCTCTTTCCGTCTTAAGAATAGTCAAAGAACTTGATCCTACTATTTACACAAAATCCGCTTTAATGCTTGGACTAGGCGAGCAGGATTTAGAAGTCTTACAAACATTCAAAGACTTAAAAAAAAATAATGTTGACATCC
>JAHFKM010000009.1:16914-18347 GCA_023245385.1 archaeon | reverse complement strand
AAGTCGAAAGCCTCGCAGACGTAGGAGACATCATAACTCTCCCCTCTTTCAGTTGTAAAATAACAATTATAAAAATAACAAACAAAGATATTACTCTCTTCCAAAACCCACAAACAGGAGACACAGTCATTCTCCCCTACAAAAATAAAATCCTCCATGGAAAAGTTACGGACATTACCAATACTACCTATTCAGTAGACCTTAACCATCCACTCGCAGGAAAAAGTCTAACCTTTAAAATCACCGTAAAAAACATTACTCCTTAAATCACTTCAATCTGACCAAAACGACCAGCAGACAACTGCTTCTCACCCTGCCACTCACTCACATACCCATTCGTAATCTTAATTTTAGAACCAACCTTTACCTTATCAATCTCATCATTCCACAAGGTCAAGACAATCGTTCCAGACTCGTCCTTAATCTTCGCATTCGCAACTCTCCCTACCTTTCCAAACTTATTAAACTCCCTCGGAGGACTAATTTCAATAACCTCTGCCTCAATCTCCACCTTCCCCTGCTTCGATTGCAAATCTTTAATTAAACTCATACCCTCCACAGAAGAAAGCACACCTATATAATATTTACCCCTCTCGAAAACCTCCTGAAAAAACACAACCACCTTCTATAAAACGAAAACCATTTTACCTTATCTCACCCTAATAATAAGCAATCTTAATCAACAGCCAAATACAAAAATAATTTACTTTCTCAAATAGATTATTTCTTCCTCAGATAAGTTTAACTCCTTCTCAGCATTTATCAACAAAGGTTTGTACAAAGAAAATGTTTTCAAAGTTTTCTTAACAGAACGACGCGTTAACCTCGCTAACTTTTCACCGATTGACCTTTTTTTTTGCAAACGCATATTCGCCTGCCAAATCCTCAACGGACGCATCGACCTCCTATACTGATAAAAACCTGCATACACCTTTACTTTCGCTGAAGAAACACCAGCAGTCATAAAACTATTCTGATACACCAAAAAACGCCAATACTGCCTTCTTAAAATTCTCCCCCGAAACACATCAGCTCTCGCTAAAACCCTAAACGCAGAAGCAATATCTCTAACTTCTCCATATTCATGAGGAATATTCTCTTCCAAAAACATAAAACACTCATCCAAATCGAGATCCACATTATCCAACGCTCTCAAAGACAACGAAACATCACTTGTCTTAAAAATTATTTTCAAAGCATTCAAGATCGTTTCTTCCTGATCTCTACTCTCTAACAAGGAAACATCAATCACCTTTTCATCCACACAGGTTTGCAAATCATTTATCGCAGCTCTTATATCACCATTCGCTTTAGCCGCAATACTCAACAACTGACTTTTACTCGCCTCAAGACCTTCATTTATAGCTATTCTTCCTAACAATTCAGAAAGATCCTTTATCTTTATACGCTCACACTCCAAAACCACACATCTT
>JAHFKM010000009.1:0-16904 GCA_023245385.1 archaeon | reverse complement strand
TCTTATATCATTAAACTTCGGATCATACCCATCATTCGCGACAAGAACAATAGCAACCCTTGTCTCTTCCAAAACCTTCACAATCGCAGCAACACCCCCCCGATCCTCCTGCCCAGAAATACCATCTAACTCATCAATTAAAATTATTTTTTCTCTTTGAAATAAACTCGCCTGCTTCGAAGACGAACCTACAATACTCTCTATAGACCCCTTATCCCTAAAATCAGACGCGTTCACTTCTAAAATTTCAAAATCATTCTCACCCGCAAAAGTATACACCAAACTTGTTTTTCCCACACCAGAAGAACCGAATAAAAACACAGACTTCTTCTTTTTCACCGCTTCCAAAAATTGGGGAACAATCTCTCTTAAAGGAATTTCCTCAATCTTTTTAGGTTTATACTTCTCAGTCCATATCATTTTTTCGTAACTACACAAAATGAAGCAAGCAAACTTTCCAACTGCACAAACTCATCAGCACCTTCCACCAAATGAAACTCCACCTCACCACACTTTTCTATCAAACTCAATTTCATCCCATCAGAAATATTCAAAGACCACACTTCCTGCTGAATATACTTTATCACATCAACACCAGCAAGACCATTATTCAATATCGCATCCAATAATTTTGTTCTCGCTGTCAAGAAATCTCCAGACAATGCAATCTCCAACGCTTCCTTAATCCCCTTTGGATCAGCAGACAAAACAACAAGCTCAACATTCTCTAAAGTAATCTTAGAAGACATCGCAGCACAACCCTGCAAAATATTTTCTAACTGCCTCACATCACCCTCTGACCTCTCAACAATCTTTTCAATAATACTTTCTTCAATCTCCAAACTTTCATTTTTCATAATCTCTCTCACTACCTCTTTCAACGCTTCTTTTTGTAAAGGCTTAAATTTAAAAACAGCACAACGAGACTTCACAGGATCAATCAATTTAGATCCATAATTCGCAGAAAGAATAAATCTACAAGAAGAAGAATATGTTTCCATTGTTCTCCTTAACGCCTGCTGCGCTTCCCTTGTCAAAGCGTCACATTCATCTAAAAAAATAATTTTAATCATACCATCTGTTAAAGCCTTTGTTCTCGCGAAATCTTTCACCTTTACCCTGATCACATCAATTCCTCTCTCGTCCGAACTATTTAATTCTAAATAATTCTGAGGCTTATTCTCACCAAATAATTCATTTGCAATAATACCAGACAATGTCGTTTTTCCAACACCAGGAGGACCCACAAATAAAAGATGCGGAATATTCCCCGTCTTCACAAAAGCCTTCAAACGCTTAACAAGTTCATCCTGACCCTTTACCTCTTCAAAAGTTTTTGGCCTGTACTTCTCAATCCACAAACTCGAGCTCATTCAACCCAGTAAAGAAACGCGATATATAAAGATTTATGTGATAGTTCAGTTTTATAAAATACTTTTTCCTTTAAAGTACAATAAATTTAATACTTTTGAAAAAAGAAAAGAGGAAATTTATTCCTCAGACATTTCTTCATCCATATTTTCATCTTCAGAAGACTCTTCACTATCCCCTTCAGAAGAACCTTCTTCAGTTGCAGAAGCCTGACCAACAACTTCACCAAAAGCAACTTTCTTCAATACCTTTGTCACTTTTACTTTTACTTCTTCGCCTTGTTTTGTGTTTGGAACGAATATTACAAATCCTTTTACTTTTGCAATACCATCTCCTTTTTCACCAACAGCCTCTATTTTTACATTAATTTCCTCTCCCGCTTTTACAGGCGCGGAAGTTCTTCTTTCTTCTCTATACATATTTATTCACTCCTTCAGTCACTCTATGGTAACTTTCCCCTTGATCAAGCAAATATGTTTATAAAACTTTGTTTTTATCAATCTCACCTCTCCAAAATATATTTTTCACAACTCTTTTTCACCCACAAGCTTTAAGAAAGACTTCTTTCCCCTCTTCTAACACTCCTACTTATGGAAGACTACAGCTCTTTTCAAACACAAGAACAGATCTTAACTTATTGGAAAACCCACAACACTTTTAACACCTTACGCAAAAAAAATGAAAATAACAAACCCTTCTCTTTCTTAGACGGACCAATCACCGCAAACAATCCTATGGGTGTCCATCACGCATGGGGAAGAACACTCAAAGACTTGTACCAACGATACAAAGCTATGAAAGGCTACAAACAACGCTACCAAAACGGATTTGACTGTCAAGGACTCTGGCTAGAAGTAGAAACAGAAAAAGACCTCGGTTTCAACTCAAAAAAAGATATCGAACACTATGGACTAGACAAATTCTCTCAAGCATGCAGACAACGCGTAGAAAAATATTCCAAAATCCAAACAGAACAATCACTTCTCCTAGGTCAATGGATGGACTGGGGAAATGATTACTACACCATGAATGACGACAACATCCAAGCCATCTGGTATTTTTTAAAAAAATGTCACGAAAAAGATCTTCTCTACAAAGGAAAAAAAATCCTACCCTGGTGCACCCGTTGCGGAACAAGCTCTTCCAAACACGAAATGAGCGACGAAGGATACGCAGACCTCGTACACCCCTCTGTCTATGTCAAAGCAAAAATCAAAGGCAGAGAAAACGAATACCTTCTCATCTGGACCACAACAGAATGGACCCTCTCCAGCAATGTCGCAGCAGCAGTCAACCCCACACTCTCTTACGTTCAAATCAAAAAAGGAAACGACCTTTACTATCTCTCTGAAGCAACATCCAAAAAACTCGGAGAAGACACAATCATTCTCAAAAAACTTATTGGAGCAGACTTACTCGGATGGGAATATGAATCCTTCTACCCCCACTTCCCTATTCAAAAAAATATCCACCCACTTATCATCCCCTCAGAAGAAGTCGGAGACAAAGATGGAACAGGAATTGTACACATCGCCCCCAACTGTGGAGATGTCGACTACGAACTCGGGAAAAAATTAAAACTCCCCCTCCTCGACTCAACACTCGACGACTTTGGAAATTATAATTCAGGTTATGCATGGCTTAGCGGAAAAAACGTTCAAGACATCAAAAAAGAAATAGTACAAGATCTTGAAGAACGAGGACTTCTCTATAAAGTAGAACCCTACAAACACCGCTACCCTATCTGCTGGAGATGCAAACAAGAACTAGTCTTTCGTTTAGACAGCTCCTGGTTCATCGCCTGCGACAAAATACGACCACTCATGAAACGCCAAGCAGCAAAAGTCATTTGGTATCCAGAACATGTAGGAAAATTAATGCAAGACTGGCTGGACAATATGGAAGACTGGAATATTTCCCGCAAAAGATACTGGGGACTACCTCTCATGTTTTACGAATGCTCCTCCTGCAAAACTCTCCACATCATCGGCTCCTTAGACGAACTTCGCGTTCGCGCTGTAGACAAAACACTTGTTGACACGCTCCCAGAACTACACAGACCATGGATCGACACCATTAAAATAAAATGTCCCTGCGGCACTGAAATAGAACGCATCAAAGAAGTAGGAGACTGCTGGCTAGACGCAGGAATTGTTCCTTTCTCAACCTTGAACTATTTTAAAGACAAAAACTCCTGGAAAAAATGGTTCCCCGCAGAACTAGAAATAGAAATGAGAGCACAAGTCAGACTCTGGTTCTACTCACAACTTTTTATGTCTGTTATCTTAGAAGGAGTCGCGCCATACAAAAAAATTCTCGCTTATGAAGAAGTACGTGACGAAAAAGGAGCACCGATGCACAAAAGCAAAGGCAACGCAATCTGGTTTGATGAAGCTGTACAAAAAATGGGCGCTGACGTCATGCGCTGGCAATACTGCAGCCAGAACCCCCACTTTAACTTAAACTTCGGATACGGATCAGCAAAAGAAATCCACAGACACATCCTTATCATTCAAAATCTCGCAACTTATATCCAACAAAATTGCATCAACCCCTCAAAATCTTACAGCAAAGACCCAGCAAGTCTCTGGATCCTTTCTAAAATAGAACACCTCAAACTAAACGTCAGTTCTTCCTTAGAACATTTAGAATATCACAAAGCCATGGAAGAACTCAAAAACTTTTTCCTCTTCGATCTCTCTAAAACCTACATTCATCTTATTAGAGACACACTTCATGATCGCAAAATCCAAAAAGTATTATACGACATTTACTTTGACGCTACCACCCTCCTCGCACCCTTCCTTCCCTTTGTCAGCGAAAAAATAAACCTTGATGTTTATAAAAAAGAATCTATCCACCTCCAAGCCTGGCCTAAACCACGTAAAAAATTTTTTAACGTTCCCCTCGAAGAAGCGATGACAGTCTACACTTCACTCCTTCAAACACTCATGGCAGCAAGAGACAAAGAAAAAATAAATGTTCGATGGCCACTCAAAAAAGCAACAGTTTACTTAACTCCAAAACATATACACCTCCAAGAACAACTCACTCCCCTCCTCAAACTTATTCTCAAACAAGCTAACCTCAAAGAACTTTCTTTTATCACTCAAGAAAAAACACTAGATGAAAACCTTAATGGACTTTCCTTCGACTACGGCTCTGTTGTCTTAGACCTACAACCCACTCCCGCCCTTGAACAAGAAGGATACTCCCGAGAACTGACAAGAAGAATACAATCAATGCGCAAAGAAGCAGGACTAAAAAAAGAAGATTCCATTGAACTTTATTTACAAACAGACTATTCTCTCGGCTCCTGGATGAAAGAAATCAAGAAAAAAGTCGGAGCTAAAAAAATAAAAACTGGAAAAAAAGCACCAAAAACAACCTTTGAAAAAAATTCCAAAGAAACACTCCGCACAAAAGAATTTACAATTTACTTTAAAAAATTATAACTTCTTAGTAATTAAAATTTTCTTTTCTTTTTAAACAAGCTTTATATAGTTTTTCCTTCGTTTATCCTTCTATGGTCAAGAAAGAACTAAAAATTGTAAACATCGTCGCTTCTACCAGTTTAGAACATGATATCCCCCTGATTAAACTCGCTGAGAAACTTCCAAATACAGAATACAACCCTGAACAATTCCCAGGACTCGTTATGCGCATCCGCGACCCAAAAACATCCGCTTTAATTTTTGGTTCTGGGAACGTCGTCTGCACAGGCGCGCGATCTATGCAAAAATTACGCGAAAGCATCAAACAAATCATTAAAAATGTAGAAAAAATCGGAATAAAAATTAATATTCAACCACGCGTCACCGTCCAAAACATGGTCGCATCTGGTGCTATAGGTATGGATCTAAATTTAAATTCTCTCGCAATGGAACTAGAAAACACTGAATACGAACCAGAACAATTCCCAGGATTAGTTTACAAATTATCTGGAACACGAGCAACATTTTTATTATTCAGCAATGGAAAAATCGTTTGTACAGGAACACGAAGCGAAGCAAAACTCAAAGAAGCACTAGACTTACTCATTAAAAATCTACTCGAACTCAAAAAGAAAGAATAAAACCTTCAAAAAAATCTACGTAATTGTTTAGCTACTCCAGTAGCTAGGAAGCTAAACAATTACATTATATATCTAAGAAACATTACATTAGTAATTGTTTAGCTTCATCAAACAGAGGTTGAATCGAATTCCTTTCTGATTAAAAGTTTTAAGAATTTCAGAAAAGAAGACTAAATTGAGTTCTGATTAGAAAAATTTCAAGACTGAACTAAACAATTACTCATATTAACAAATTATATAAACCTCCTCGCTCCCATTACTCTTTATGTTTAAATTAAATAAAAGAGGATCTTCTCAACACCTTCTCCCACTCACTAAAATTTTTCTTGTTCTTCTTCTCACTCTTCTTCTCTATCAAACACTTCCTTTAAGTCTCACTGGCCAAACAATTAGCAAATCTCTCCCAGGAACAAAATTTCATCTTTTCTCCTGTAAAGGAACTCCTTACACCCAAGGAAGCTGCTCTCTGGGAAATATTTGCACACCCAGCGGCTCTTGTGTCTCACAACACACTACACTTGATAAAAGCTGCTCAACAAACTCAGAATGTTATAGCACCAACTGCGACCCTCTTCAACACCTATGCAAACAAGGCAGCAAAACATTAGGACAAGTTTGTACCTACGAAACACTTTCTGATGAATGCAGCCAAACAACACACAGTCATCGCACCTGCAGAAAAGGCATAAGTTTAGAAACAAGTAAAACAAGCTTACGTTGTAGAACTTCTTAAATATCCTTATTTTTACACTCTCTTATTACCTTTCTCTAACATTTCACTTAACATTATTATCCTTCTTAACTCAATTTTCTTTAAAATTTCTTATCAGTTTAAATAAAATCTCCGAGCACAAGCCCATTTTTTCCAGACACTACATCACCAAAAACTTCCCGAAAGTTATATAAAGTTTAAACCTTATTCATCTTCTAATGACCACTGAAGTACAACAAATCCTAGAAGAATTAAAAGTAATTAAAATAGATTTGAATTTTATTAAAAAACATATGTTCGATCCAGACACAATTATAACTCCGGAAGAAATTAAAACTTACAAACAAAGCATGAACGAACTAAAAGAAGGCAAAACAACTTCCCTTTCTCAATTAAAAAAAGAACTAAGGCTATAAAATGTTTGATACAGCCTTTTCTTCTAACGCTAAAAAGTTTCTTAAAAAAGTCGAACAAGATCCCTGTTTCGCTTTAGGAATGCACTCCAAATTATTATCTAAACAACCATTTGAATGCAGGCAAAACTTTTATCTTTTTGTCCCCCACACTTATTTCTTCCGTTTGTTCTTTGGTTATTATAGTTCCTTCCTTCAGCTTGAACTTTTCCATCGCTTCCAATAACCCTTTAATTTCTCTTTCTCTACTCTCTTTATCCAAACTGTAACATACTTGTATTACTTCATTTACTTTCGTTCCGTTCTTTATCACAAAATCACATTCATTCTTGTCTGTGTAATAATATACCTCAAAATTTTTTCTTTTCAATTCTATAAAAACGATATTTTCAAGAACTTTTCCTTTGTTTTCTGAAAAATTCAATCCACATACCTGACTGAAAGCAGCATCTACCAGATATATTTTCCGCGGAGAACCAAGCTGCTCTTTTAAAGAATACGAGAACTTTTGCAATTCAAAAAACAAATAAGAATTGTTCAAATAAGAAATATATTCCTTAATCGTTATGGCATTGGCTAAACCCAATGTTCGCTTTAAAGCATTATACGTGAACAACGAAGAAATATTCGTCGCCAATATATTTACTAACTCTTTAATTATTCTTTGTCTTTTAACAGCATATCTTACAATAATATCTTTATACAAAATGTTTTCATAGGTTGTTCGAACATATTCTTTATCTTTATTCTTCAAATATTCAGGCAAACCGCCAAGAGCAGCGTACTCGTCGAAAAGTTTTATCAGTCCCACTTTCTTCTCAACAAGATAAAAATCCTCTTTTTCTACGTCCACCTTCTTAAAATCGAGAAACTCCCTAAATGAAAAAGGATACACTTCAAACACCTTGTATCTTCCAGTCAGTCTCGTTCCAAATTCCTTGCTGAGTAAAGAAGCATTTGATCCAGTAATAACCACTTTCTTCCCTTCATCCTGCAGCCTTCTTACAAATGTTTCAAACTTCTCTATGTTCTGAATCTCATCAAAAAAATAAATCCTTGAAACCCCATATATTTCCACAAGTACTTCGTTTAACGCTTCGAAATCCTGTGCTCTGAAATCCAGGAATCGTTCATCTTCAAAATTTACATAGCACCAACTTGATACCTCCTGCATAAGCTCTTTAAGCAGCGTGGATTTTCCACAGCGTCTTACTCCCGTAAGAATAACTACCCTATTATCTTTAAACCATTTCAAAACCTCATCTCTTAGTTCTCTTCTGACAAAGTCCTCTTTAGCAAAGAACTCTTTCTTTTGTTTTGTTACTATTTGTCTTAGAATACCTTTGTCCATCATACTAATTACTAATTAGTACTCATATATAAATCTACTCATTTACAATTAGTACTCTCCGAAATTGTTCTCTTATTCAACTACTCTGAAGAATTATTTTAACCATATTATCCTGATCAAACAAATTCCACGCCTTTTCTTCACTCTCAAGTTACTGCGATATATATACCTTTTATCTCTAGAATAATTCTAAAACAATTATACAATAAAAAAAATGAGGTGTACTTTACTAATGGATAAACAAGGAAAAAAGATATTACTCTTCAGCGCATTGGCGGTTCTAGTAATAGCTAGCGTCGTAAGCGCAGGATATATTTTAGTAGACGAAAATGAATATAACCAACTAACAGGAAATGCTGTAAAACTAGGTCTTTCCACTATCAACCCTTCAATAACTGATGAAAAAGGAGATCGTTCCAATGTTGGTAAACTTTTAAAAGTTAAACAACCCGTTTGTCAAACCTTAACTCTTAGAGAGCTCGAAGCTCATTTAGTAGCTACTAGAAGAATTAATATACGCCAAGCTTATGATCTTGTAAAAGCGCAGACTGGGCGTAATCTTTGTCAACTTTTCGGTACAAACAATCATTGTGCGGGCGTAAACTACCCAGCGTTCTTCTACTTCTTTTCAGATAATAGGTGTGGTCTACCCGTTTCTGATATTGTTCACTATACTCGTCCAGTAGGCGCAAATCCAGATGGTAGTCGGGGGGGCTCTGCAGGTTGTTCCTATCAACTCAGATTCCAGGGCTATGACTTTGATGGGATTACCCTTTCACCAGATCCAGTTTGTGAACCTTCTTCTGATCCTTCTTTAGGTGAATCTCAGATAGTTATCCCACAAGATGATCAAGTAACCTGTTGTAATAGCCGCTATGCTTCACCTTCTACAACAAGTTGAAACTACTTTTCTTTTTTTTCTTTTTTTAATTAATCTTTTCTAAAATTCTCCTAGTAGTTCAAATAAAATCTCCGAGCATAAGCCCATTTTTTCCGGAATTCTCTCAACAACTTTTAAAAACCCTAAAACTAATCTATACATTCCACAACAAGATAATTTTTAAGATAGCAAACACAAAAAAAGAAGGAACAATGGACGTTAACGAACAAATAGAAAAATTCAAAGACTTCCTCGAAACAAACTCCAAAAACAAACTCTACGAAGTAGTACAACAAGGAAAAGGATCACTCGTCATCGATTTCAAAGAACTCGCACAAGAAAACCCAGAACTCTCAGAACAACTCCTCCAAGATCCAGAAGAAGTAATCAAATCAGCAGAACTCGCACTCGAACAAATAGATCTACCAGAAGAAAACACCATCAAAATCCGCATCAGATTCAGAAACCTCTCACCCTCACAACGAATAAGAATCGCAGACATCAGAAGCGAACACCTCGGAAGATTTGTATGGCTCGAAGGAATCGTTAGACAAACCTCAGATGTTAGACCACAAGTCACCAAAGCTAGATTCGAATGCGCAGGATGCGGAAATACCCTTTCAATCCTCCAAATCGACAGCAAATTCAAAGAACCAACACGATGCACCTGCGGCTGGAGAGGAAAATTCAGACTCCTCAACAAAGAACTCATCGATGTTCAACACATCAAAATCGAAGAAGCACCAGAAAACCTCGAAGGAGCAGAACAACCAAAAAGACTCAGCATAATCCTCAGCGAAGACCTCGTAGACCCAAAAATGGAACGCAAAGTCACCGCAGGAAACAAAATCCGCGTCTACGGAATCATCAAAGAAATTCCTATTCCACTCAAAACAGGAGCACAATCCACACGATATGATATCATCACAGAAGGAAACAACGTTGAAACAGTCCAAGAAGAATACTCAGACATCAAACTCAACCAAGAAGACGAAGCAAAAATAAAAGAACTCTCCAAAGACCCCCATGTTTTTGACAAACTCGTCAGAGCAATCGCACCAAGCATCTACGGACACGAAAAAATCAAAGAAGCACTCGTCTTACAAATGCTTGGAGGCGTTCGCAAACTTCGCGATGACGGAACAGCAACACGCGGGGACGTTCACATTCTACTCGTAGGCGATCCCGGATGCATCGCAGGAAATTCTCAGATCGCTTTATTCTCTAAAGGTATGAAACCGATACAACAATTGGGAACCACACACCTACAACCCATTCGAGAAACAGTCACTAAAATCCGAAAAGGTCCATCTGACAAACCCTACGACTTTGCAACAATCTTCCAGAAATACCGCCAACAACCTGTCCTTCGAGTAGTTACAGAAACAGGAAAAGAAGTCATCTGTACATATAATCAACCCTTTTTAACCAAGAAGGGCTGGCAACGAGCAGACTGCCTCTCAGCCCACACTAAAATCCGAGTCATGCCTTCTATTCCTAACAAAATAAAAAAACTATGTCCCACAAACTTCTCTAAATTATTCAGTAAAAATCTAAAAGAAGTTTCCCTTCCTCACTACGTTGACTCTTCCCTAGCAGCACTTTACGGTTACATTCTTGGAGATGGTAACATCAAAAACAATGGATACGCACTCACCTGTTATATCAATGATGAAGAAACAGACCTTCTCGAACCACTAATTTCTTTTTGGAGAAATCTTTTCCATGTTGAACCAAAATATTATCTTAAAACTGAAAGCCCGGAAATTCACCTCATAAAAAATTCTGACAGTACTCTTAGACAAATCTTCGCAACACAAAAAGTTCACCACCTCGAAATAAACAGTAGACAAATCGCTAACTCTCTCTCTTTTCTCTCCAACAAAAGAGTCCCCCAACAAATCTTTCAAAGCCCGAAAAAAGTTGTCGCACAGTTCCTCGCCTGGCTATTTGAAGCAGACGGCTGTGACTTCGGCAAGGGCAGAGGAAGAACTGCCATCCAACTCAAATCCACAAGACCAGACCTGCTCAAAGATGTTCAACTCCTCCTCCTCTATTTCGGAATCCACTCGCGTGTCCAAGGAGAAAATTTATACATCAGAAGAGCTAATGATATGGCTCTCTTTATCCAACACATCGGCTTTGTTTCACAAAAAAAAATTAACAAACTTGACGATATACTTCACGTTATCAATCTCCGAACTCGAAGAAGAAAAAAATTCCAACGCTGGGAAAAAATCAAACTCATAGAACCCGCTGGCGTTATGGATGTTTATGACTTTGAAGTTCCTCTCAGCCACTCCTTTATCGCAAATGGAATTCTTTGCCACAACTCGGGAAAATCCCAACTCCTCCAATTCATTTCAAAAGCAGCACCAAAAGCAAGATTTGTCGGAGGAAAAGGCGCGTCGGGTGCGGGGTTAACTGCTGCGGTGGTCAAAGACGAGTACTTACGAGGTTGGGCTCTTGAAGCAGGAGCACTTGTTCTAGCTAATCAGGGGATTGTTTGCCTTCACCCATCTACAAAAATAATTCTCAACAACAAAATCATTCCTATAAAAAAAATATATAACTCTACCCTTGAAAAAAAATACACTTCCAAGGGCGAGACAATTTTTGCTCACGATCTTGACGCTGAAGTCCCCACTCTTCTAAGACAAACACTTGAAGTTTCTACCACTACTGCTACAAAAATAAGCAGAAAATGGTACAAAGGTTCCTTGCTGAACATCAAATTTAACTCCGGCTTTGCTTTACTCCTCACACCAGATCATAAACTTCTCAATGAATCATCGTTACAATGGCAAGATGCTTCTCACTTTGTTAAAGGAGATTCTGTGGTCGCACCTCTCAAACTCAACTTAAAGATCTCACCTGCCTATTGGAAAGTTTGTCTTGATAAAATCACAAAAGTCTCTCAAGTAGACTATGAAGGATATGTTTATGATCTTTTTGTTCCCGATACCCACAACTTCGTCGCAAACGGAATCTTTACTCATAATTGTGTCGATGAACTTGACAAGATGAGCGATGAAGACAGATCTGCTCTTCACGAAGCACTGGAACAACAGACAGTTACCATTTCAAAAGCAAACATCCAAGCCTCATTAAGCGCACAGACAACTTTACTCGCAGCAGCAAACCCAAAATTCGGAAGATTCGATCCTTACTCACCCATCGCCGCACAGATAGATCTTCCCCCCTCACTTCTTAACAGATTTGATTTAATCTTTCCTATCAGAGATATTCCAAGTAAAGAGAAAGACGAGAAAATCGCTCTCCACGTTCTCGAAGCAGCACAACAATTACACCTCTCCTACGAAACAGAAATCACCCCAGAATTTTTAAGAAAATACATCGCCTATGTTAAACAACACATCTTCCCAATCATGACAAAAGCAGCAGTCCTCGTTATCAAAGACTTTTACGTCACCTTACGAAACTCAGGAAAAGCAGACGACAGCGGCGTCAAACCTATTCCCATTTCAGCAAGACAACTCGAAGCACTCATCCGCTTAAGCCAAGCCTCAGCAAAAATACGACTAGACGACAAAGTTACCAGAGAAGACGCACTACGCGCAATCTCCCTTCTCAAAAGCTGTCTCATGGAAGTAGGATTTGACCCAGAAACAGGACAAATAGATATAGACAGAGTCTCAACAGGAATCACCGCAGCAGTCAGAAGCAAAATCCACATTATTAAAGAAATTATCCTCACTCTAGAAGCTAAAGGAATAAAAACTATCCCTCTTGAACAAATCATCGCAGAAGCAGCACTCAAAGCCATCGAAGAAAGCAAAGTCTACGAAACAATAGAACAATTAAAAAAATCAGGAGACCTGTTTGAACCAAAAAAAGGATTCATCCAAAAAATCTAATGGAACAAACACAACGACACACCGCAATAAAAATCTGGATCAGCAACCTCCTCTCAGGAAAATACATCCAAGCACCAGGAGAATGGGAAACGAACTACGTAGAATCAGGAAACTTGAAAATCAGCCGCGTCAACATCATCGCACACATCGTTGACACCTTCTCCAAACCAGACACCAGTTATGCAACACTTATTCTTGATGACGGCTCAGGAAAAATAGCTGTCAAATCCTGGAAAGAAGAAGCAGCACTCCTCAGCTCTTTCAACTTAGGAGAACTCGTTCTTGTCGTTGGCAAAATCAGAGATTACAACAACTCCCTCTACCTTGTTCCAGAAGTTATTACACGACTAGATAACCCACTTTGGGCTAAACATAGAACACTTGAACTTAAAAAACTCTACGGAGAAGCACAAACTAACTTTCCTCAAAAAATATTTTCTCCCCAAGAAGAAGAAGCTCTTTCTGTAATAGAAGAAAAAGTTACCAATGATACACCCCTCGTAAAAAAACAAAAAATTTTAGATATGATAAAAAAACTAGACACAAACAACGGAGCAGACCAAACTCTTGTCATTGATACATCAGGTGTTTCCAAAGACGAAGCACAAAAAATCCTCAGCTCTCTTCTCAGTGAAGGAGAAATTTTCGAAATCCACCCAGGAAAACTCAGAACAACACTATGAAACGACAGATTTAAATATCTCTTTCTTCCTGAATCTTCTTAACAAAAAAGGTGATACCATGAAAAAATTCTTAAAAAAAGACACACAATTTCTCCACTCCGCACATAATGTCGGTCTCTTAATCATTTTAATTTCTCTCGTTGTCTTCGCAACAGCACTTGTCGGAAGCTTAACGGGAGCTTCAGTTTATTATCAATACAAACAAACTCCCATCTTCAAAGACCCTAGCTCAGTAAAAACAACACCCTTTGACTCAGAAATTGTTTCCACCCACCGTATCGTTACTGACCGCATGTACTCTCCAGGCGCTTTACCTCTTTCTCTCGCATCTCAACAAGGTGTGGTTCTAGAAGATAAAACAAGCCTTACTGTTCATACCCTTAGCGGTGAAGGAAACGCCTACGCTTGCTTGGATCAAACCGGACAATTCTACCGCAGCGACATTCCATGCAGATGAACCATAAAAAAGAATATTATCCTCTCAGCGCTCTTCTTTTTTTACTCGCTCTCCTTATCTTTACTACAACTCTCGCTGGTGGAATTACCGGCGCAAGCATCCTCCAATTCAGCGTCTTTAAAAAAACAACAGGAAACGCGATATCAACTTTAGCTTATCTTCCAGAAGGAGCACCATGCACTCTTTCTCGGCAATGCAAATCCACCCTTTGCTTAACTGACTCTCTAAACCCCGGAACAAAACACTGCGGCTTACGCTCACTCTCACCAGGACAACCCTGCATCGACGATCACCAATGCTACTCAGGAAAATGCTATCGTACTCCAAGAAAACCCTCAGCACAAGGAATCTGCACTGCCATCAAATCTTCTTAATTTTTTCTTTTTATAGTTGTAACAAAAGATCTATAAAGCCCCTTATTCCTAAAATCTTTTGTGGAACTTTCCAAAACAAATCAATCACATCTTCTTTCTCTCGCTAAACTCTTTTTTATTCTCCTTCTCGCTCTTCTCACTTACCAAGCACTCCCTTTAAATTTTACCGGCGCACTAGTTACATCACCCTCAACATTCGGAACTGGTGGTTCAGCAAGTGGTTTTACTCCTCCTCCAATTTCCCCCCTCTTCTGCACAGGAACTTCTTACACTCAAGGCAGTTGCTCTTCAGGACAAGTTTGCAGCCCTACTTTTCATTGCATTCCAGCACTTAAATTTATTACTCAACCCTGCACAACTAATATTGACTGTTACAGTGGTAATTGTAATAGCGCAACACACCAATGCAGAACAGGAACAAAAATCGCAGAACAAACTCTGGCTCTCTACACTACTTAGCGGAACTTTTGTCAAAACAACTGGAGAATGGGAACCAAATTACGTTGAAGTTTTAAATCAACGTATCTCCCGCGTTAATGTTGTTGCTCCTGTTGTTGAAAAATTTATTAAAGAAGACCGTTCTTACGCTGCAATTTCCCTTGACGATGGCTCAGGAAAAATCCAAGTTAAATCCTGGAAAGACGACGTTGTTCTTCTTGGAAGTTTAAATGTTGGAGACTTACTCTTAGTTGTTGGAAAAGTTAAAGATTTTAATAACAACTTATTCTTAGTCCCTGAAGTTGTTCGCAAACTAGACAACCCTCTCTGGGCCAAACTCCGTAAACTAGAATTAATTAAACTCCACGGCGAAGCTAAAGTCAATTACCTTGAAGAACAATCTCTCGAAGAAGCTCCTTCTGTTAAAACTGAAGATGAATTCGTCGCGATCGTCGAAGAAAAAGTAATGAACGCTGGAGAAAAGAATTCTGACGCTCCTGCAAACAAACGCCAACGCTTACTCAACTCCATTGAAAACCTCGATACAAATAACGGCGCAGACCAAGAAATAGTTATTACCAGTTCAGGCGTTGAACGAGAAGAAGCACAAAAAATTATTCAGAACCTTTTGAAAGAAGGAGAAGTCTTCGAACTACATCCTGGAAAGCTACGCACAATCATCTAACTCTCTTAAAATATACTTTCTATCACCGATATATATATATACCATTCTTCTAACAGTACTCTTAATGAAAAGAGGACAAGCAATCACCGGAACACTCATCCTCTTAATCGCAGTTACCGTATTCTTTGTATCCTTCGGTGGCGTAATAACAGGACATGCAATTGTCAACAACCCCTCTGGTCAAAGTCTGACAGGCACCACCACTTTTACAGGCAATACCATTTTTACCAATACTGCCACCTTTAAAGGTGCAATAAGTTCAGAATCTATTAAGTCAACAGGTCTTATTACTAGCCATGATCTCGTGGTTATAAATAGCGTTTCCGCGTCTGACGTTCGCACTAACATTGTCCATGGTGATCGTTTCGTTCTTGACCGAAATGGTCCGCAATTCTATGCGCTTCGAGCGGCCTTTGGTGCTAATGCTTACGCTTGCTTAGATTATCAAGGACGACTCTACCGCAGTCAATTACCTTGTGTCTAAAATTAATTTTCACATTTCTTTTTCAAAATAAAACCAACCTCCCTCTTTACAGGAATAACTATTAGTATCTTTTTTTCTTTTATTAGTTGTAACAAAAACTCTATAAAGCTCCTCATCCATGCTTCTTTGTGGAAGTTCTTAAACCCAACCATTCACATCTTCTTCTTCTCGCTAAAATTTTTCTTATCCTTCTTGTCACCATTCTTATTTACTCAGCACTTCCTTTAAATCTCACCGGTGCGATAGTCTCCTCCGGAATTGGAAGTGGCGGTAGCGGATTCGGAAGTGGTTTTATTCCTCCTCCAATTTCTCCTCTCTTCTGCACAGGAGCTCCTTACACTCAAGGCGATTGTCTTACTGGACAAATCTGCAACCCGGCCTTCCATTGTATCACCGCACTTAAATTCCTTACAGAATCCTGTACAACGAACGCAGACTGTTACAGTAGCAACTGCAATACCGCAACACACCAATGCAGAAAAGGAACGAAAGCTTCAAGTCAAACTTGCACTTATGAAACACTCCCAGATGAATGCAGTCAAACCCCCCGCGTTTGTATGAAAGGAATGACCGCACCAGACACCACAACCCCTAAATGTAACTCTCCCAGATCTCCGGGACAACCTTGTATTGTCAACAAAGAATGCTCCACACAAAACTGTGACGGAACACATTGCCAACAATCATCGCTTGATGGACTTTGCATCCTCCCTTTAGACTGCATCAGCAGAAACTGTCACTCTAACGTTTGTATTCAAGGAACCCTTCCTACAAATTCACACTGCACCTCTAATCAAGAATGCATCACCGCGAACTGTCAGAGCGGATCGAACACCTGCGGACTTCCCACCAAAACCGAAGGCATGCACTGCACACGAGGATCAGAATGCCTTAGTAGCATTTGTGATTCAACTTCAAGAACATGCAGCAGAGGAACAAGAACTGCAGGCGCAGTCTGTAGCACCAACGAACAATGTCAAAGCACTATCTGCCAAGGATCACACTGCGCTCGAGGAACATTTCCTCTCACTCACTCCTGCGCTAGAAATGATGAATGCCTTAGTAACAACTGTCGAAGTGGACAATGCTTACAAGGAACATTC
>JAHFKM010000070.1:3980-4372 GCA_023245385.1 archaeon | reverse complement strand
CTCCTGAAAGCAAATTACAAAACGGCGCGTTAGTTCTTCCAGAAGGAACATACGCTGGTTTACAAGAAGACGAATTCACAAAAGAACAACTTGCACAATACACAGGAAAACGGCTTAACAAAGGAGAATCAATTAATAATCCTCTTTGGGTGAAATTAGCACGTAGCGATAAGATCTTACTAAAAGAATATGACACTGCTGCTTTCGCACGAGCAAAAGAATTTGGTTATGATACTGCAATAGGTATTTTTCTTGCTCTACCGGAAGACAAAGAGATCATGCGGCTTTGGTGCCTCGGCGACATCAACTACAATCGATCCAGTGCCAACGGTTACAGAGATCTAGGCAGCGACTACGGTCGCCTCGTCGGGGTAGCGCCGGAGGCGCACGTC
>JAHFKM010000070.1:0-3962 GCA_023245385.1 archaeon | reverse complement strand
TTCAGAAAGAATCGTTGCACCAACCTTAGAAACAAAAATACAACAAGCGCTTGATAAAGGAGAATCTTTTGAACACAACGAACTGCTTTATGTCCCAACTCCCTTCTCGTCTAAAAGTTAATAAAGAAGTGTTTCCTGAAAATAATAATGTACGATCAAACTTCTAAGAAGAGAGGAACAATTTTTCTTTTAATAGTATTTGGATTGTGGATTATTTTAGGAATTGTGCTTCCTTTTATTCAGTTTTTAATTATTTTCTTATTGACAAGTCCATTTTTTATTGCTGTTTTTTTGAAAAAGAAGTGTGGATGGGTCGCGACGATACTGCTTACTTTTCTTCTTACTCTTTTTATTGATCTCGCGATTGTTGGAAGTGTGGGATTTGTGCTCTATAAAGATTTTACCCAGCTTAAGAGTGATTTTCTAACGAAACCAAAATACACGCTTTATCCAGAGGGTAGAATTCTTATTCTTCATCTTATTCCAGGGTCATCTGACTTGAATCGTTCACCGCGTTTTCTTTCACCGGAAAATGTTACTTCTCTTTCCAGGCAGGACGCGATTGTTATTACAATATCGAAAGCGTATATTGAAGACTTCAAATCTCAAGGTTTTTCAAGCTCAGAAGTGCTTCTTGAGTTAGAGGGAGCTAAAAGTCAAGAGGTAAAAAATAGGATTTTTGAGGTGAGTATTATTCAAATTATCCAGGAAGGGGGAATTTCTTATACCTTCAAAGAATTGAAAGAAGGGAAAATAAGTATAGAACCTGAATATCTTTCTATAAGAGTAATAAAAGGAATACCTCTGGGTCTTGTAAAGGAATTTGCAACAATGGATATTGGTCAGATTATGCAAGAACAGCCTGTAGGGAAGCGATAGCGACTTCAACTTGAGCGTCATCAGGTTCTCGGGTGGTTAATTTTTGAATAAGTAATCCTGGAATAATAAATGGTTTTAGAAAGGTGTATGTTGCTCCGAGTCTGAGTAGTTCGTAGCTGACAGAGGCGATGATTGGTAAGAGGAGAATTCTGAGACTGAGTTTTGAAAAAAAGGGAAGGGTTTTTGGGATAAAAAGGAAAAAAATCATGCTTACAAACAGGACTAAGAACACGAAGGTTGTTCCACATCGTTTATGAACTGTAGTGAAGCTTTGTACGTTTTTTATAGAGAGTTCTTTGTTATTTTCAAAACAATTAACAACTTTATGTTCTGCGCCATGATACTGGAAGACGCGTTGGATATCTTTTATTTTTGAAATAACAAAGAGATAGATTAGGAGAATACTAAAGCGTAAGAGTCCATCAACGAGATTAAATGTAAAGGAGTTTAAACTGAATTTTTTATCAAGGAGTTGGGTGAGGCCTAAGGGTAAAAATTTAAAGACAAATAAAGCTACGAGGAGGGAAAAGAGTAAACTTATTGCGAAAGATGCGTTTCTTTTTTCTTCTTTTTTTCCTAATGCGATGTCTGAGGAGAAAGATAAACTTTTCATACCGATAGAGAGCATCATGATCAGATTGACAATTCCTCTGAAAAAGGGGATGGTACTTTCTTTAAATCGTAAGGTATCCTTTTTTATAACAATTTTTCCAGAAGGGTCGCGTACTGCTACGGCGATTTTTTCTCCTGATTTCATCATGACTCCTTCTAGTACTGCTTGACCTCCGACAAGGTTTACCATCGTAGATTGTTTTTAATGACTGTCATGTGGGATTGTACTTTATGGAAAAATTTAAGATTGTTGCCCACAATTAGATTCCTCCCTTTTTTGATGTCTTCGAGAATTGTTTCGACAGTATCTGATTCGAAGGCGGTGACTCCTGCTCCGATAAAGCGGGAGAGGTGCGCGTCCGAGCAGCCAATAGCTGGTTTTTTCCATTTTCGTGCGTAGTCAACTGCTTTAATATTTGATGCTTCTGACATTGTGGAGTTAATAACTTCTATTGCGTCAATATTTTTTAGGAAGTGTTTATTTCCTTCGATAAAAATACCTGAGTTTTTTGGAGGAATAGCGTCAGGATGGGGTAATATAACAACTGCTTGATGATCTTTTGCTTTTTTAAGTAATTCTTCTGCGCTCCATCTTAGTCTGTAGTAGTTTAAAAAAGAATGTTCAACCATTCTGTGTCCTTTGATCCATTTTTGGTAAAAATCTTCGAGATCGGCGAAGGTGTAAAAATAAAATAAGAAATCATAAGCTTCGCTGCTTGTGACTTCGATTGAAGGGATGGACAATCCTGATTCGCATGCTATTTTGCTTCCACTGATAACATTATGATCTGTTAAACACAAATTTAATCCGAGTTTCTTTGCTCTTTTTAAGCATTTTTCAGCTTTATCTCTGCCGTCTGAGAAGGTGGAGTGAGAGTGCATATCTAATAAGGTCATTCCTTTTAGATTTTCAAATTGGCTGTAATGGCCGAAGTGAACGTTTAACATAAGTTTTTGGAAGAAAAGATATTTAATAAAGGTAGCGAATATAGGAGGCTTAGGTGAAAAAAATTTGTTAGGAGAAGAAGAAGGAGAAATAAGTATTTGAAAGTTTATCCTTTAATATTCCCGATTGGTTTCAAAGAACAGATTGTTTTTGTAATTCCAGCTTTCTCTACTGTGGCAACAACCTCATCAACGTCTTTATAGGAAGCTCCTGATTCTTCAGACAAGCCTGACATTGAAGTTGTTTTTACATAGATTCCATGAGCGAGCATATCTTTTTGTAATTGTTCCCCGCGAACCATTTGTCTTGCTTTTGTTCTTGACATTGTTCTTCCAGAACCGTGACAGGTTGAATAGAACGTTTCATCTCCTCCCTTTGCTCCAGCGAGAAGACAGGAACCTGTTTCCATACTTCCGCCGATAATTACAGGTTGACCTGTTTCCTGATAGATTTCTGGAAGTTCTTTATTTCCTGGGGGGAATGCTCGTGTAGAACCTTTTCTATGAACTACAAGATCCTTTAAAGATCCATCAATTTTATGTTTCTCTACTTTTGCAATATTATGAGCGACATCGTAGACTAAATTCATTTCCATTTCTTCAGCTGTTCTTTCAAAAACTTTAGAAAATGCTTCTCTGATTCTGTGCATGATTACTTGTCTATTTGCAAAAGCCATGTTCGCAGCACAAGCCATCGCGCCGAAATAATCCTGGCCTTCTTTACTTGAAAATGGTGCGCAGGATAATTCTCTGTCTCTTACGGTAATTTTATATTTCTTCATCGCCTCTTCAAAGATTTTCAAATAATTCGAAGCGACTTCATGTCCAAATCCTCTGGAGCCACAATGAACCATCACTACAACTTGTTCGTCCTGATTAATTCCGAAGGTATTTGCGATTTTTTTATCAAAAATATTTTCTTTATGAGCTACTTGAATTTCCAAATAATGATTTCCAGAACCTAATGTTCCAAGCTGATCGATTCCTCGTGCAATCGCACGATCACTAATTTTAGAAGAATCAGCCCAAGAAATTTTTCCTTGACCTTCAGTTCTTTCAACATCTTCCTTCCATCCATATCCATTATCGACACACCATTTTGAACCATCTTCAACGACGTTTTTGAACTGCTGTTTGTTTAATTTTACAAAACCTTTACATCCGACACCGACAGGGACAGTATTGAAGAGTATATCTACTAAAATTTTTAATTTTGGAGCTAGTTCTTTGTAGGTTAAATTTGTTGTTAAAAGTCGGACACCGCAATTTATATCAAAACCTACTCCTCCAGGAGAGATAACTCCTTCGGTCGCATCAAACGCTGCTACTCCACCTATTGGAAATCCATATCCCCAGTGTCCATCAGGCATACAGTAGGCATATTTTTGGATTCCTGGAAGGCAGGCAACGTTTGTTAATTGCTCGAAGACACCAGCATCCATTTGGTCTAAGAGTTTTTTTGTTGCTACGATCCTTGCTGGAACTTGCATTCCTGCTTTGTAGGATTTTGGTAACTCCCAAAGAAC
>JAHFKM010000069.1 GCA_023245385.1 archaeon | reverse complement strand
ACTGGTTCATGATGATCAAACCATAATATATTCAGGTGTGCTTGATCGATAAATTCTTGTGTTATTAGGGGGATATCTAAGACAACTAAAAGATCAGGTGCATATTCTTGGATTATTTTTAAAGAGTCGACATCTATTTTTGGTCCGGTTTGGGGCGAGATACCTTCTCCTTTCATTTCACAAAATTTTCTCAAGAGAAGATATGCGCAAAATCCGTCATTGTCTTTATCATAAACAAATAATGGTCTTTCTGCTTTCTGGAGAAACATTCTTGCTTCTGTAATTTGAGAGGGAGTTATCATGAGAAAAATTTAAGAAGGACATCCTATATATACCTATTCATGAGTTTCACTCAGATTATTTTTTTTATCGGTGTTGGGATAGCGATTCTTGCTTTTATAAAAATGAGTAGTCATATTCCTTTTGAAAGAAGAGTTTTGTTTGCTGCTCTTATTCCAATTGTGGCGGTTTTAGCTTTTCTTTTGTTGTCTGCTCTCTTTGGGTTGATCTTGATTGTTGTGCTTCTTGCGCTTCTTCTTTCTTTCTTTTCGTACACAAAGATAAAAAAATTTTAAATCGCAACCTTTATAAGAATCTGAACTTAGAAGGTGTTTATGAGTAAAATCATTCCTTTAGCTGCGATGGAGAAACTTTTGAAAAAGTGTGGTGCTGGTCGTGTTTCTGAAGATGCGAAAGAAGCGATGAAAGAAGTGCTTGAGGCGTATGGTGAAAGTCTTGGAGAGAAAGCTGTTCGTATTGCGCAGCATTCTGGAAGAAAGACAGTAAAGGGTTCTGATATTAAGATTGCTGTAAAGTAAAATTATTTCTTTGAAGAATTCTTTTTACTAAGAACTATTTAGCATACTCTTATTTTGCTCTATCCTTATGACTGTTCAGAGAGGGTCGTACTTTTTCAGTGCCTGTTCCTTTATGACGCATTCCTCGGCCTTTTTTTCCAGCAGAGCTCAGTCCTCTAAAGACTTTTCCTGTTCTTCGTATGTTTTTTAGGTGGGGATCATGTTGGATTACGGGGTGATGAGGATCTATAAGGATAACTTCAAACCAATAGTGCAATCCATCTTTGCCGACAAAGTAAGAATTTAAGATTTCGAGATTTTTGTATTTTTTATTTACTCTTTCTTCGGCGATCCATTGATAATTTTTTCCTATGACAAAATTTTGACCGAGGTTTCTTGAGCGTCTTCCGTGGCGAATACTTGGGCGTTGTTTTCCACCTCTTGGCACGCGGATACGTACGAGTACGAAGCCCGGTTTTGCTCTATATCCGAGAGAGCGGGCGCGTGCGATGTTTGTCGCATGGTCTATGACCTGTGTTACAGTTTGTGTTCTCCATTCTATTTGTCTTTGTCTTTGTAAAGCGATAAGTGCCTCAGGTCGAGACTTATTTAATTCAGAGATATACTTGTACATACCCATTGTTTTTTTCCTAGAATCTGCATTTTTAGATTATTTTTAAAGCTTTCTAGTAGTCGAACAGCTATGTTTCTGACTAAAAAAATTTATAAAGAGCCTTGTTCATGCTTCTTTTATGGCTGCTGAGCGTTTTTTAAAATTTATTTTCGGACTTGTTCTTGTTCTTCTTGCGCTTTATCTTCTTCTTTCTTATTGGTTGGATTCTTTTTTGATACTTGTTAAAGGGATAATTCCTGTTGTTCTTGTATTTATTGGAATCATTTTTCTTCTCTTGAGCTTTGAAAAATAATGGCGCTCTTTATTCTTAGAGAATTATTCTCTTTACTGCTTACGATTTTTGTTACTGGATATATTTTTTCAGGATTGAAAAGAAAATTTGAGCCTGATGTTCTGGCGAGTTATAGTTATTTTGATTGGGAGGATTTTAAATTTTCAGTACTTGTAGCTTCTCCGGGAATTATTCTTCATGAGCTTGCGCACAAGTTTGTTGCTCTTGGTTTTGGCTTGCGTGCGGTGTATGAGATTTTTCCTGCGGGACTTTTTATAGGGGTTCTGTTAAAGGTGTTTGGTTCTGGGTTTGTGCTTTTAGCGCCAGGATATGTTTCTATTTCTGGCGCGAATATCTTACAATCTTCTTTGACTGCTTTTGCTGGTCCTGTAATGAATCTTTTATTATGGGTGGGTGCTGTAATTTTGTTGAGGAGTGGTAAGAATTTGAGTCATGGAAAGTTTATTGGTCTTATGCTTGTTAAAGAGATGAATAAGTGGTTGTTTATTTTCAATATGATTCCTCTTCCTCCTTTAGATGGTTTTAAGGTGTTTCAGCCTTTGTTTAGTTTATTTTTTTGAAGGAAATAATAATCTTTAGGTAATCTTTCTGTTATGATTTGGGATTTTATTAAATATAACCCGTAAATATTTTTAGTTGTTTATTTTTTCTTTCTTGTTTTCACGACAGCGAGTTCAACTTTTTTTTCGCGGAAAGATTTTGAAGGGGGAGTTTCTAGGTGCTGGATTTCAAAACTTAGCTCTTTGATTTCCTGGCTTATTCTGGCGATTGTTTTCGCGTTATCATCAGGGCTCATGAGTTGACCACATTCTGGGCACATATATTGTTGTTCCATCGCGTTTTCGATAGTCATTCGTGTGCATTTGTTGGTGCATAAATAGAATTCGAACGCTTTCTCTCGTTCTAACCTGTTTTCTAAATGTTTCAGCCTGTTTTTCTTTAAGAGAACATAGACTTGTTCTGCGCGGTCAGATAAAAACGTCCAAAAGTAGATATACCATCCTTTTTTTCTGTCTTTTTTGCGTGTAGAGATGACAAGATTATGTGTATCAAATTTGTATAAAACGTTTCTTATTTGGTTGATGGTGAGTTTTAGTTTTTCAGCTATTAAGAACTCGTTCACATTCTCTTTGTCTTTCAAAGTTTTGTAAACAGCGAGACCATCCTGTCCTGCGATCTCGAAAATCATCTCGTCGATTTGTTTGGGGGTGATATTCATCATTTTTGTTTTTTAAAAACAAGTGGTGCATAGTCATTTATGCATACTAAGGTATAAAAGCCTTTCTTTCTTTAAAATTTTAACCCTTTTAGAATGGTAAAAAAAGTTTTAATAGTTGACTTTCATAAAATCATTATTCATAAAGGAGGATGTGGCTATGGGATTATTTGGATTGGGGAAAAAAGAGGAGAAAAAACCTTCTAAACTTGAATTTGAACGTTTACCTGCATTACCCGAATTCCCAACAGCAGAAGAAGAAGTATCGGAACTCCCTCATTATGAACCTAGTATTAGTGAGCTTAAAAAAGAAGTGAGTAAAAGAGATGATTTTTCTGAAATTCCGATAAGAGAAAAAAAGGTTATGCCTGTTATGGGAGCTTCGAAACCTGCGGCTTATACTTCTTCCAGTGAAGAAAAACCACTTTTTATAAAAATAGATCATTACAAAGAAGCACTTCGCGCTGTTGATACCTTGAAAGCTAAAATTCTTGAAGCTGAAAAAGTTCTTCAGTCTTTAGAAGAAATACGGGATCAGGAAAATAGTAAGCTTGAGAGTTGGAAATCTGAAATTCAAGCGCTTAAAGACAAACTTCTTACTATTGATCAAAGTCTCTTCGAAGCATGAAAACTAAAAAAGAAAAGAAAGCACCAGTGCATGTTATGGTAGAACAGCCATTACAACTTCGAAAACTTATCCTTTCTGCTGCTATTGATGCGACAAAACTTTTGAAAGAATATGAGGAGTTTGTGGCTTTAAAGGAGAGAAAACTAAAAACTTTAAGGTACCTCCATAAAGAGATGAGGAATATTAAGAGTATATCTAAAGAGTTTGATGATAGGCATTTTCCTCAGATTCCACATGAGTTGCCTGTCGAACATAGAAAAGTTCACACACTAAAAAGTGTTCCTAAGATTGTTGAAGCTCCAAAGACAGTTACTCTTCCTAAAAAACCAGTTTCTGAGATAGAACGGTTGAATAGTGAGCTTCGGGAAATTGAAGAAAAACTTGGAAGTCTCTAGATGGGAGAGAGTAGTTTGAGGATTGTCTTATTAAGAAATTATTCTAAGAAGAACCATAAAGGAAACTTGAAGTTGGGGATGGTATTAGTTCTGAAAAGTATGTAGAAAAATCAGAAGTGGGAAAAGATTTGTTAAGGGGGTGAAATTATTTTTTGTTGTAGGATTCTCTTAGTTTTCTTTCAAAATCAGTTTTATTTATTTCAGCAATGTAAGGTGTGGTTATATGAAGAACTTCTTCAAAACTTGGATGAACAATCTCTTCTATCGAACTGGATCTAAGCTCAGGAATTCTACTTTCACGAACACTTTCTTCTGATGCTAAAAAATTTTTGCCGACAAGCGCCTCCGGCGCTACCCCGACAACACAAGCATAATCATAGACGTTGCCGCTGCCACTGAAACCGTTGATATTGCCACTGACAAGGACAGACACACGACCCTGTGCTTGTTCAGGATTAAATGTATCTTGATTGAATGGATGCCATACTCCTAACTTCCCCCGATTATAAGGTTGCCCTTGTACACT
>JAHFKM010000068.1 GCA_023245385.1 archaeon | reverse complement strand
CCAAAGCGAAGCAAACTTTATTCTCGTTAACGGACCAGAACTTCTTTCCAAATGGGTCGGAGACAGCGAGAAAGCAGTCAGAAAAGTCTTTGAAAAAGCACGCCAAGCATCACCTGCAATGATCTTCTTCGATGAAATAGACGCAATCGCACCACGTAGAGGACGCGGCAACGATAGCTCAGTCACAGAACGCATGGTCAACCAAATGCTCACAGAAATCGACGGACTCCAAGAATTAAACGATGTTATCGTCATCGGAGCAACCAATCGTCCAGACATTATGGATCCCGCGCTACTTCGCCCAGGAAGATTTGACCGCATTATTCTCGCAGCAGTACCAGATCAAAAAGCACGTCTCAAAATATTCACTATCCACACAAAAGCCATGCCTCTCGCAAAAGATGTCAACCTTGAAGTTCTCGCAGAAAAAACACCAAATTATGTCGGAGCAGACATAGAAGCAGTCTGTCGCGAAGCAGCAATCCTTGCACTACGCAAAGATATGCAAGCAAAAGAAATCACCATGAAAAACTTCAACGAAGCTTTGAAAAAAGTTAAAGCCTCCATCTCAGAAGAGGATGTCAAAAAATACGAAGAAATCGAGGAGAGTTATATTCGCACAGCACGTGGAGCAGCTATTCGAGATAAAGATGTACTTAGTTATATGGGATAAATTTAAATAACAGGAACTCTCTTTTTTCTTCATGGTTCGCACGGTAAAATCCGCTCCTTCCCAAGCAACACTTATCACTAATTATCCAAAAACAATAACTATCCTTCAAAAATATGTAAATCTTTTTACAAGCCTCCACTTTGAATTATCTCCTGTTCAAAAATACTATCAAGGCCTCTCTCTTCAAGAAACACAACCCCTTAATTACAAAGAAACCTTAACAAGTCTCACACCTCTTCTCAAAATTCTCAACACTTTTAAAAAAGAAGAACTTCACCTTTTCATCCAAAGACACTTAGGAGAAGCTCGAGAACTCAAAACACTCATCCCAGAAACTAAAAAAACTTTTTTCTCTTCACTGATAGAACTCTTTTCTCCTTCTCAAACAAAAGAACAACCACCATTCCCTCTTCCCTCACATCCTTCACCACAAGAAATCGTCGCTAAACTCCAAGAACAGCAAAATATTATAAGCTCCCTTCTCGAACAAATAAAAAAACTTCACCTCTCTTACTCTATCCGCGCTACAAGCGGCAGAATAGGATCTTCCTCACCATTCACAGAACAAGACGCAACTTCTTTCCTTTCTGATCTCGAACGCTTCGATATCAACGCCATCAAAAAAATCATTACTCTCACTCTAAAAGAAGCAGAATTTTTAAGATCAAGACAAACAAGATCTGAAAACAAACTTTAAATAGGTGTATTCTTAAAAAGCGTTCATGGGTATTTTTGATATCTTCAGAAAGAAAAAAGTAGAACCTTTCCCGCATGATACCCTTATAGATGAAGAGGTTCCAAACATTCCCACAACACCACTCCTCACTGAAAGTGCACTCACTCCTAAAGAACTTCAAAAGCAAGTTCAAATTATACAAGACCTTCACTCAACACTCACTCTCCTCAAAGCACAACTTCCCCATCTTGAAAACACTCTCTCTAGTCTCTCAGCACTTTACTCTTCACCAACTCAAAAAAAATTCTCAGGAAACGTTATCGCTTACTCTCCACTCTCCAAAAAAGAACACCGACTCCTCCTTACCCTTCTTCAACAACTTCATACTCTCGGCGAGCAACTTGATCTTCTACGCTTAGAAAAAACAGTGAACTTCGCTGCTTCTGATGGATATAAACCTATAAAAGAATTACTCAAGAAAAAATAAATTCTTTTCAAAACTTACCCTCAGTTAAAATAATAATTCTTTTTCTCAAAGAACACTCATTAAAAATAAGATTTTCCAATCTTTCTTAAAATCCAAATAGTGTTAAATAATAGAACAAAGTTTTATATACCTATTTTGCGTGATTTCATGTAAGATACTGGAGGTAAAAAAATGACACATAATTTAACCGTTACTGTGGATGATGAATTATGGACAGAAATGCAGAAATACACCGAAATCAGGTGGAGCGCTGTCATGAAGGAAGCCACGAAAGAAAAAATTAAAGCCTTAAAGATTCTTGAAAAGTTTGTTAAGAAAACAAAAATGAGCGAGTCTGAAATTGAAAATTTTGCAATAAAACTCGGAAAGAAAGTGACCAACCGAAGATGAGAATTGTTCTTGATGCGAACATTGTGATTATGGGGTTGATGGGTTCGCGTAGCGTTATTACAATTCTTACCGGTCAAAATCATAAATTTTATGTTCCCAAGAAAATTTTTAGTGAGATTCGCAAGTATGAGCGGATTATTTGTGAGCGCACAAAGCAGAATAGTGAAGAATTTACCTTAAACTTTGAAGCCTTGTCAGCATTTGTAACAGAAACTGATGAAAAAGATTATGATCCCTTCCTGGAAAAAGCACGAACGCTTTTAAAAAATAGAGATCTAACAGATGTTGAATATGTCGCATGCGCACTCGCGGTGAATGCTGATTTTATCTGGACGAATGATAAGGATTTCTCAGTCCAAACTCTAGTAAAAACGAGAAACACGCAAGAATTTATACAAGACTTTAAAAAATAAATTCTTTTCAAAACTTACTCATCCACTCTTGTTATTATTTCAGACTTCTCTCCCACTATTACTGTATGCTCATGCTGTGATGTCAAGCCATTTGTCTTTTCAGGCAACTGCGCATACTCATAAATCAACCCCGCTCTCTCCAACATCACTAACGCAATCGTTACTTTGCTTAACTCAAACTTCTTCACTAAATATCTCTTCGCAAAAGGTAAGGTATAAAACTCTTCTCGAATATAATCCAATACTTTTCTCGCATTCGCATCTCTCACCTGCTTTTCAGGAAACGCCAAACGATAATTCCCTGAACCCTTCCCCTCTTTTACCAAACCCACTCCTTCAGTCGCAAAAGGTTCTATCGCCAAAACTTGTCCTTCTTTTAATACTAATGGATCCTTATTATTATAATTCGGAATAGACGGAGCATCATGTAAAGTAAACCTCGAAACACCATGACCAGAAAGATTTCTTATAGGTTTTAGATTATACGATTCAATAACCCTCGCAACAGCAGCACCAATCTCACCAACCTTAATTCCAGGTTTCGCCAACTTCAACGCCGCATCCAAAGCTTCCTTACTCGCCTTTATCAAATCAGTCTTCTCTTTCGAAGCAACTTCCACAGTCACCGCAGTATCCCCAATATACCCATTGATATGTACACCTAAATCTAACTTCACAATATCCCCCCTCTTAAAAACAGAACTATCCTCAGGAAATGGTGTGTAATGCGCAGCCAATCCATTCACAGAAATCTGCACAGGAAATCCCAACTTTCCCCCTTTCTTAAAAATAAACTCTTCAATTTCCCCAGACACTTCTAAAAAAGTTCTCCCTTCCTTAATCAAAGAAGCGCCAAACACTCTCGCCTCACCAGCAATTCTTCCCGCTTTTTTCCACTCATCAGGTATATCCATTCTTTTCGTTAAACGAAATACTTATATAAACTTTACAGTCCAAGCATTTTCCATGGGCGTCAACATCGCAGAACTCTTTCCAAAACAAGAAATCACCTTCGAAGACCTCAAAGGCAAGAAAATCGCAATCGACGCCTATAACGCACTCTACCAATTTCTCTCATCCATTCGCCAAGCAAACGGAACACTCCTCATGGACTCCTCAGGAAATGTTACTTCTCACTTACAAGGATTATTCACCCGCACCGTTAACCTCCTCGGCAAAGGAATCAAACCTTGCTATGTTTTTGACGGAACACCACCCCTCCTTAAACTTAAAGAACAACAAGAACGCTCAGCGCGAAAACAAGCAGCAGAATCAAAATACACTCAGGCAGTAGAAGAAGAAAATATTGAAGATATGCACAAATACTCAAAACAATTCTCAAGACTCAACACAACAATGATCGAAGAAAGCAAAGAACTTGTTTCCGCACTCGGATTACCTGTCATCGAAGCACCAAGCGAAGCAGAAGCACAAGCAGCATACATGTGCGCCCAAGGAGATGTCTGGGCAGTCGCCTCACAGGACGCAGACTCCCTCCTCTTCGGAACACCACGCCTTATCCGCAACTTAACACTCTCCCAAAAAAGAAAATTACCCACTGGAAATTACACTATCACCTTTTTAGAATTAATAGAACTCTCCAAAACCTTGAAAGAACTTCATTTAAATCATGATCAACTCATTGTTCTCGGCATTCTCGTCGGGACAGATTTTAATATCGGAGGAATAAAGGGTATCGGACCAAGAAAAGCACTCAAACTCCTTGAAAAAGAAAAAGACTTTAACAAAATCTTCTCTGACTTGAAAGCAGCATTTGACTGGAAAGAAATTTATGACGTGTTCAGCAAGATTCCTATAAACTCTCACTATACCCTAGAATGGAAACCAATACAATCTGAAAAAGTAAGAAAAATTCTTATAGA
>JAHFKM010000067.1 GCA_023245385.1 archaeon | reverse complement strand
AATGTCAAAAGAATTTGGAGACTTGGAATTTACGACGACGAAAGAGATTCTTGTTTCAGAGAAAATAGCGGATCAGGTCATTGGTCAGGATGAGGCGTTAAATATTGTTAAGAAAGCGTCCTTACAACGAAGGCATGTTCTTTTGATTGGGTATCCTGGTACTGGGAAATCTTTACTTGGTCAGGCCTTGGCAGGGTTGCTTCCAAAAGAAAAGTTAGTTGATATTCTTTCATTTCATAATGATGCTGATGAAAATCAGCCTTTAATCAGAACGATGCAGAAAGGAAAGGGGAAGGAGTTTGTAACGAAGTTAAAGGTGCAGTCGATGAATGCTCAGAAGGGGCAGAATGTGTTATTTTTTATTTTGTTGATTATTACTCTGATCACGCCGTGGTGGGTGAGAAAAGAGTATGGGGATATTATGGCTGCTGCTTCTCTGATTGGGTCGATGGTGTTTTTAGCTGCTTTTGTGTTATTTATGAATCTCGGGAAGAGGTTGAAGAATGATAAGTTTAGGATTCCAAAATTATTAGTGGATAATAGTGAGCAGAAGACCGCGCCTTTTATTGATGGGACAGGTGCGCATGCTGGTGCGCTGCTTGGCGATTGTCTTCATGACCCGCTCCAAAGTTTTCCCCGTCTCACAAAAGTAGTTACAAAAGATGGAAAATTAATTGAACTAAATAAGATAACTGAAAAATTTTGAAGAAACATAAGAACGAAATAATTAGAAAAGGAACGTACGAAGCAACATATACCCAGAAAGATGAATTAAAGGTTGTTGGATTTAATAAAATTCCAAAAGAGTCTGAGGTATTATCTGTAAATAAATATTTCTTCAAAGGGAATCTAATTAAACTAACGACAAGTTCTGGAAAAGAATTAATTGTAACACCTGAGCATAAAGTTGCAATAAAATCTTTCTTTAATAGAATAAAATATATTCAAGCAGAGAAAGTGAAATTTTGGCATAAAGTAATAACTCTTAATTAAATTAGAGTATTACCTTGCAGCGTCACTAATGACACTAACGCCAACCTCGCGATTAGCTTTTAAAGAAAGAAAATATCTTCTATAAAATGAGAGAAATACTTACAAAGCAACAAGTAATCAATACTTATAATGGGGTTCAGCAAGAGCAATGTAAGTTGTACTATGCCTACAAAGAAATAAAAAAACAGAATCCGGGGTTTGGGTATAAAAGAATTTCAAAATTATTAGGACAAAAAAATCTAGCAAAAACAAGATGGTGGAATTGTGGAAGGTATACTCCTTTTCCAATAGAGGTAGTTAATTTTTTAGAAGAAAGAGGGTTGCTATCTTTAAATGAGAATGATTCAAGACTTCGATTAATTGCAAAAATATTAGGATGTACTTTTGGAGATGGCGGAATTTATGCTACATTAAATGCTATTTTTTGTCTAGTGCTGAGTTAGATGCAGTAGTCGAATTTGGAGAAGATCTAAAAAAGATCTTTGGAGAAGAGGTTTGGGAGAACAAAAGGATTGCAGAAGGTGGAAAGTAGGGTCATTCATGGCGATTTGAATGTACAAATCGAGGTGTAATCCGTTTTTTTGTTGCCTTGGGAGCGCCGGTTGGAGATAAGTCTTTTTTAGGGTTAAACATTCCAGGTTGGGTCAAGTCTTCTTCGCAAAGGATAAATAATGAGTTTTTTGGATCCTTTTTTGGGAATGAGTTGGGGGTTCCAAAAGTTCATATTGAAAAAAACAGGTTAGATTTGTTTTCGTTGGGAATTATTGGTTCAGAAAAGTTTGCTCTGAATAGGGTAGACTTTCTAAAGGGGATTGCCCTTTATCTAAATGAAAAAGGGATAGTTACAGGAGCAATCTCTATTAGTGATCACAAAAAGGAGAATAGAAAAGGAGAACCGACAAAGATTTATCGTTTGTTGATAAGTACTAAATTTGAGAATATGTTAAATTTTATTGCTTTGACAAAAGTAAATTATTGTAAATATAAACTAGAAAAGTTGGGGAAGACCATGAATGAGTTCGCGCAGATAAAAAGAACTAAGCTTGAAAATTTTAAGTTGAGGGGATATTCTGAAAAAAGAAGTCTATCCTTATTAAATTTAACTTCAGCAGCCTTAGAAGTAATTGAAAATTATGAAGACTTCGCCAAAATCCAGGAAATAGAGTCAGATTCAGATTGAATTATCGCCTTAGCTAATTAAAATTACTTAATTTTTTGTTACATTTTATTTTCTTCCGTAATCATTCCGAGAATTTCGTGATTTTTCCGGTTTTTATTCCCAAATTATTATAAAGAATTTTTCCAGAGTTTATTCTTGGGGGTGGTTTAGATGATAAGTCTTGGTGTGCATTTGTATGGGAAGCCGGCGTGGGATATGAAGATTGAGGGGGAGCAGGATATTGATCCTGATATTTTGAAGGTACAGGGTGAGTATTTGCAGGAGCATTTGTATAAAGTTGCGGATATTGTAAGGAAGTTGAAGGATGCTGGGTGGAAGTGTCAAGGAACCTTGTATTCTTTGGTGTTTTCAAAAGAAAAAATAAGGACAACTGACGCTGCTGAGAAGGAATTAAAAAAGTTAGGGATTGATTTAGAGTATGTTTGTATTGAAGATCTTGGGGAGGGTTGTGAAGAATAATTTTTTTAGAACAAGATTTTTTTGTATGGGGGTTCTTTTCCATCATCTTTAAAAACTTTAAGCTTTTTCAAAGTGTATGTTTAAGTTAAAATCTGAGAAGATAAAGAAGATAGAAAAAATATTTTATAAGGGATATTTGTATAATCTTACGACGGAAACTGGGAATGTTTTTGTGAATGGAATGTTATGTAAGAATTCTGGTGGGTTGGGTACGCCTGCGAATGAAAGAATTGTTCCGGGGAAGATTCATAAGGCTAATGGTGGTGTTTTGTTTATTGATGAGGTGGGGAATCTTGATCTTCCCTCTCAGCAGGAACTTTTAACGGCGTTGCAGGAGAAGAAGTATCCTATTACTGGTCAGTCAGAAAGATCTTCTGGTGCGATGGTGCAGTCTGAGCCAACGCCGGCGGATTTTATTCTTGTTGCAGCTGGAAATCTTGAGTCTATTGAGCATATGCATCCTGCCTTAAGGTCAAGAGTAAGAGGATATGGCTATGAGGTCTATTTGAATGAGGTGATGGATGATACTGTTGAGAATAGAAAGAAGATTGTGCAGTTTGTTGCGCAGGAAGTGATGAAGGATAAGAAGATTCCTCATTTTACAAAAGAAGCTGTTGAGCAGATTGTGAGTGATGCGAGAAAGATGGCTGGTATTGCGGGGAAGTTGACGGTGAGGTTGAGAGAGCTTGGGGGTTTGGTCAGGGCAGCGGGTGATCTTGCGATTGAGGAGAATGCGAAAATTGTTGATCGTCATCATGTGTTTAAAGCGAAGAAGTTTGCGCGTCCTTTAGAACAACAGTTGGCTGATAAGTACATTGAAAACAAAAAGAAGTATGACGTGATTATTACTGAAGGTGAAAAAGTTGGAAGAGTGAATGGGTTGGCTGTTCTTGGTTCTGGTGCTGCCTTGTCTGGGATTGTTTTGCCTATTGAAGCTGAGGTGACGCCTGGTGGGGAGAAAGCGGAGTTTATTGCTACTGGAAAATTAGGGGAGATTGCGAAGGAGGCTATTAAGAATGTTTCTGCGATTATTTTAAAAACGTTTAATGAAGATATTAAAGAAAAGCATGATATTTTTGTGCAGTTTTTACAGACTTATGATGTGGAGGGTGATTCTGCTTCTATTGCTGTTGCTACCGCGATTATGTCTGCGTTAAAGTATGTTCCAATAAAACAGTTCTTGGCGATGACTGGTTCTTTATCTATTCGGGGAGAAGTGTTGGCGATTGGTGGGGTGACTGCGAAAGTTGAAGCTGCGATTGATGCTGGTTTGAAAGAAGTGATTATTCCAAAGTCTAATGAGCAAGATTTAGTGCTTTCAAAAGAACAGTTAAATAAAATTAAGATTATTCCGGTTTTAAGAATTCAGGAAGTCTGGGAGCAGGCGATGGTGTGGAATGGAAAGAATAAAAAAATTCTTGAAGCATTGTTGAAAGCGAAAGAATAGTTGTAGTTACCTTAGAATTTCTTCATCTCTTATCTTTTGTTCTCTTTCTTCAATTTCTTTTTCGTTCATTGTTCGATAAGAATAACCTTCACTTTTTTTCCAATCCATTCGGCAGGAACATAGACTCTTCCACTGTTTCCACTTTGAGTCACTTTTTTCTCAAGCATCTCAAGGCCAGTAAGCTCCATTTTAGTTTCTTTTACTATAGTTGCAAGGTCCTCCTCCGGCGCTACCCCGACGAGGCGACCGCCGTAGTCGCTGTTGCCTAGATCCCTGTAGCCGCCGGCAATGGATCGACCGTTGCTGATGCCGAGGCACCAAAGCCGCATGTTTTCTTTGGGTTCTGGTGAAGTAGTAAAGAGTTTCATTGCAGTGTCATAATTGAATTCTTTTGCTTTTGCGAATGCAGCGGTGTCATATTCTCTGAGGAGGTGTTTGTCTCCTCGTGCTAGTGCAAGCCAGAGCGGGTTGTTC
>JAHFKM010000008.1 GCA_023245385.1 archaeon | reverse complement strand
CATTTTGAATTGTTCCCCCCATATACCCCTATTAACCATAATTGTTATTCCACGACAGTGATTACAGATATTTAAGCTTTTCGTTACTTAATACCCTACTGGCCATGCCCTTCTTGAAGAAGACACCTTCGTAAATTCAACTTTTTCTTCAAAAAACATCTCTTTCTTTGCAGGCACATCCCCTCTAACATTTATTCTCAAAGAATTTACACAGGTTTCCTTTCCTCTACGAAGAATAACATTCATTTCATAAATCCCAACTTCAAATCCCCCAAGAGCAATAGCACCAGACGTATCTACTACATAAGAACTCATCAATTTTTTATTATTATCTACCCACTGATACTGATCTACACGAACAATACCCTCATTATTCTTCGCACGCAAAACTATTTTTTGGTTTGGAAGAACATCAGTTTCAGCGAGCGCCTTATTTTTTGGTAAAGAATAAAGATCTTGCCCTAAAACTTCAAGATGATACGGCTCATCACCTAAACGCATCGTTGAAGGAATCATCGTAATACTTCCAGTACGACTGGCTAATGGTTCAGCGCCTGGTCTTCCCAAAAAACCCAGTCTACTTCCTTCCATATATTTCAACGCCTTTTCCAAGGTTCCAAGATCTCTCTCTTCAGAAGAAAGAACTTCCAATCTCGCGACTTTTTTTTCTCCACCTTCCAACTCAGCGTATACAACATACGTTCCTTCTACTAAATTAAAAGAAGCAGCATACACATCTTTTTTAGAAAAAATAACATTTGGAATTTCTGAATTCCTATCAGGTGTTAAAACAAGTAAAGATTCAATTTTATTATCATCACACCTTACCGTATACCTTCCTGGAGAAAGATCAAACCCTTTACCCTCCTCAGATTCAGTATCTTCTTGCATTACTCTACCAGCATTGTTCAAAAGTTGTAAACACTCCTCTTCTTTTTTCTTTGGAGAAGATTCAGATGGTTCTGAAGGAAGAACTGGTTGAGAATTTATAGCGACCGATGCAGTAGCCACTTCTTGTATTTGCGTAAGATCAACAGGCCTGTCTTCAGAAACTGCTCTCTTATTTGGTAAAGAATACACTGCTAATCCAGCAAGACCTGCTCCTACAGCAGTTGTGTACAAAAGAGTTTTTACCCAGCCCATGTTACCTAATAAAAGTAGTAAAAATATATAAAAAGCTTTCTAAATTATTATCCGTCAAATAAAGTTCTCTTTCAACTACAAAAACTTCACTCCTTGTTTGCATTACTAAATTCTAGATGAACTGGTTTTACCAAATCACTAAGCGAAGCTTTTTTAGTTTTTAGCTCTTCATTTAAAACTCTTCGAATCCTATATACTAAAGTATCTTCTATATCTTTATCTAGCTTTGTCTCTATCCCAACTTGAACACGATCGCTTTTAGTATAGATTTTTAACTCAAGCGCAGCTAGCTTCTTTAATCCTGTTGCATATTCTTTCCGATCAGCATAAGTTCCTAGCACTTCAGCAACATCCCCTGACAAAAGCTTTTGATACTTTACCTCAAGAGCTTTTTCTTTCTTATCTGATTCTTTTTTTGGATCTGGCAATGCCTCCTCGTAGGCTACTGGAGCAATACCCTCTTCTGCTGAAGAACCTGATTTACTCCTGATATTATGAGACCCTACCATATATCCTGCACCAAGAAAAGCAACAATAGCAGTAGCATTAATTAGATACTTAGAGTAAGAAAGGTAAGGAAACTCCCTTATCTTTGTTATCGTTGAAGATAAATCTTCCTTAAATCTGCTTGGTGTGCTAGATTTCTTTTGAGAAGATTTTTTACTCTTCTTTAATTCGGCATATTTAGAAAGAACAGAAGCAGTCGTTGATGAAGGATTATCTAGAACAATTTGAAAACCTTCACTTTGAGCTTCTGCTCCTTCAACATCTAATATTGGAGAAGCTGTGCTGACTCCAGGAAGATGCTCTGATTTCTCTATTGAATCCGTTAAAAAACGATTTAACTCCTCTTGTCTTACAATTAAATCAGATCTGTATTTAGGATTAGTTATAGTTACTGAAACTAGTTGTTTATTTACCCAATCTAGTTCTTCAGTTAATCTAATTATCCTTTCTTTTTCAAATTCTTCCCCAGTTTGTGCTGGTCCTAATCCTATTTGAGAACTTTCATGAGCTTCTGCTCCTTGAGCATCTGGTAATGATGGTGATTTTTTTTCATCTGACATGTTTGTAAGCCTCCAAATTATGACTACTTTAAAATGGTAAGTAGCTCTTATTTAAAAACTTTTGTTTTCCCAAAAGTAACAATCAATAGGACAAAACATCAAAAATATTACACCCCCTTCTTTAACCAACACAAAAAAAGATAGCCCCCATCTTTAAAAAAAATTCTCTTATTCTAAAAACTCGCTAGACTTCTGGCGGAATTATATTAAAATAAAATTCTAACTTCTAATTATATCACTTATTATAAGAACGCCGAGGGCGGGACTATCAATCATGGAAGGACACTTAACGTCGTGAACTCTTGATAGTGCTCCAATAATTTTTGAGCCCGCAAGTCCGTGAGGACGCAGGATCTTTACAACTATCATTTTAGCAATCCTGTGCCATACCAGGTTAGGCGACCTCGGCGTGATTACAAGACACTTCTTAATCCTATTTAAAACTAATCCTGAACTGTAATTGTTTAGTTCCATCAAACAGAAGTTGAATCGAATTCCTTTCTGATTAAAAATTTTAAGAATTTCAGAAGAGAGGATCAAATTGAGCTCCGATTAGAAAAATTTAAAGACCGAACTAAACAATTACCCCGAACCTACTTTTTTTGTTTAGCTCCTCCACTAAAAAAATTTTCATCAAAAAGAAAACTTACTTCTCATCAAGCAAATCAATCTCAATATTAATTCCTTTCGGAATAGGCACTCTCATTACCAACCGTAACGCTCTTTCATCAACACCAAGATCAATAAGCCTCTTATGAACACGCATCTCTAAACGATCAAAACTCGCCTTCCCATCCCCACAAGGACTTTCTCTTGTTGTAATCTTCATTCTTTTTGTAGGAAGAAAAATAGGCCCACAAATCTCCGTATTTGTTTTAGAAGCAATATCCACAATACTCTTAATAACCTCATTCAATGTTGTAATATCAGCACTCGCTAATTTAATTCTCGCTTTCTGCATAACTCTCTGATTGTCAAGTTGCTTTTAAATGTTTCTGAAACCAGACCCTAATACTATTTATCTCCAGAACATTTGATTGGTGAACTACTACGGACTCCGCTCGTTGCGACTCGCTAAAGCTTCGTAGCGTCCTAAGTCATCGAACTGACTACTGATCATGTTCTCGTTCAGGCTTGTATTCCCTTGGCTCCCACGGTATCGCACGTTCAGTACTGCGTTTACATCACGATCTTGTGTGTATCCGCAGGCATACCATTGTCCGCTTCTTTCTTTAATGATCATGAGTGTTTTTATTTTTCCTTCAACCCTTCGATGCCGAACAAATTTTATCTCAGTCATTCAATCTTCAAACTAAAGTCTACAAAAAGTTTCTAACCCGACCTCGTCTAAAAACATTATTTTAAGTGACGTTTAATCCACAACTTAATTTTGAACAGTTTTAAATACCTTTACTCAACCACATTATTAACTATGGGAAAATTCAGACCAGACAGAAACAACTCAAGAGAAAATAGATTTGAAGGAAGAGACCGCGACTCCAGAGATTCTCACAAAAAAAAACCACTTGAAATGCATGACGTTACCTGCGACAAATGCGGAAAGCAAACAGAAGTTCCTTTCAAACCAAAAGGAAACAAACCTGTTTACTGCAGAGACTGTTTCCAAAGACCAGATTCTGGACAAAGAAACCCTCCTGAAAGAGCCAATGAAAATACTTCAACACAACTCACAGAGATCAACAGAAAACTCGATAAAATAATTAACTCTTTAAAAATTTAATCCAACTCGACAGAAACCACTTAAAATAATTCAACAGAGTGAACTACTACGGACTCCGCTCGTTGCGACTCGCTAAAGCTTCGTAGCGTCCTAAGTCATCGAACTGACACTGATCATGTTCTCGTTCAGGCTTGTATTCCCTTGGCTCCCACGGTATCGCACGTTCAGTACTGCGTTTACATCACGATCTTGTGTGTATCCGCAGGCATACCATTGTCCGCTTCTTTCTTTAATGATCATGAGTGTTTTTATTTTTCCTTCAACCCTTCGATGCCGAACAAATTTTATCTCAGTCATTCAATCTTCAAACTAAAGTCTACAAAAAGTTTCTAACCCGACCTCGTCTAAAAAAAAATCAAAAAACTATTCCAAACACTATTAAGAATCAAACTTTTATTACAAAACAAAAAAATTTAGAAAAAAAGGCTTCACGCCTTCTTCACATAATCCAAACACATACCTGCAGCAACAGTCTGACCAGCATCACGAATCGCAAAACGAGACATCTGAGGAATGTCCTGTTGTTTCTCAATCACAAGAGGCTTTGTAGGTTTAATCTGAACAATCGCAGCATCACCATTCTTAAGCATGTCTGGATTTTCCTGTATTGTTTCTCCAGTAGCAGGATTAATCTTTTTCACAAGCTTCACAATCTGACACGCAACCTGTGCAGTATGAATATGGAAGACAGGCGTATACCCAATAGTCACAACACTTGGATGATTAATCACCACAATACGCGCAGTAAACTCTGAAACAACATTAGGAATATTATCCTCACGACCAAGAACATCTCCACGAGCAATATCTTTTTTGTTAATTCCTCTTACTGAAAAACCAACATTATCTCCAGGAATAGCTTCCTGCACCTGCTCGTGATGCATTTCAATCGTTTTAACCTCTCCCCTCACACCATTTCCTTCTCTTGCAGGAACGATCGCAACCTTATCCCCCACTTTCATTATTCCCGTCTCTACTCTTCCAACAGGAACAACACCAATCCCAGTAATATTATACACATCCTGAATTGGAAGCCTTAAAGGTAAATTTGTCGGCTTTTCAGGAGCTGTAAAAACATCAAGCTGCTGCATCAAAGTAGGACCAGTATACCAAGCCATATTCGTACTTTTCTTCACAATATTATCCCCATGAAAACTCGCAACAGGAATAAATTGCACCTGATCAATCTTATACCCCACATTCTTCAAATAGATTTGAACATCCTTTTTTACCTCTTCAAATTTGCTCTGAGACCAGGCAACAACATCCATCTTATTCACAAGAACAGAAAGCTGATTTACACCAAAGGTTCTGCACAAAAAAATATGCTCTTTCGTTTGAGCCATCACTCCATCAGAAGCTGCAACAACAAGAACACCAACATCTGCCTGACTTGCCCCAGTAATCATATTCTTAATAAAATCCCTGTGCCCAGGAGCATCAATCACAGTATACTCATATTTAGGCGTGATAAATTTTTTGTGACTCAAATCAATAGTAACACCACGTTCTCTTTCTTCTTTCAGATTATCCATAACAAATGCGAACTCAAAACCTGCCTTTCCCAATTCTTGAGCAGTTTCTTTAAGCTTTCTCATCGCCTGTTCATCAATATTTCCAGAATCATACATAAGTCTCCCAACTGTTGTGCTCTTTCCGTGGTCGACATGACCTACAAATACAATATTAATATGTGGTTTTTCCTTTGCCATCTTAGAGTAAATCCCCCTCTAGTAATAACTTATGCAACCTTATTCTGATTTATAAATCTTCTGATTTCTACGGCCTTGCGTGGAAATTAAATCTCTGACAATTTAATCCTTTTTTCTGATGCAGAAGTGGCTTATATTCTGAAACAGGTTTTCGACAAGACAAAAACCTCAGCTGCGAAGACTTTGAAAATAGCATAACATAATTACAAGTAAATTCTCTACAATAGCTATGACAACTTCGACACTCAGCCCGTCCAATCTTATCAACAAGAAGATCTTTCTTCATGGGCCAGAGACGCAACAGCAATAGAAATACCAACGTGAAACACAACAATTAACCAATGAAATCCAAACCCTTCAAGAACTCAAACAACAAACAGACACCATCCTTGAAAAACTCAAAGAATTAAACCTCGAACCCTCAGAAGAGCTCAACAAAAACAACATCGAACAACGAATCCTAGACTCGCAAGACGCACTAGAACAACTAGAATAACTCTTATAACAAACTAAGAACCCTCGGCTACGGTCAATAACCAAAAAATTAAAATTATAACCAGATTAATTCTCTCAAAAAAAAAGAAAAACCCATAGAAATATTTAAATAGATGTTAACGCCCATTTAAAAATCATGAAAAAGAGTGTTGTCTTCGCAATTCTTCTCGCACTTTTTCTAAGCACAACAACAGTACTCGCACTCAGAGTCAGCTATGACAGCGTTCAAGAAGAAGTTCTTCCAGGACAATCTGCAATTTACACTATTCACTTAACTAATGACGATCCCGCCCCAACAACAGTCACAATTAAATCTCTTGACTTAGCATGGCAAATGGATAAAGATTCTACAAGTTATGACCTTTCAGCAGATACAACAAGAGACGTTCTTGTTACTTACAGTCCCTTAAGCAATCATCCTCAAGCCAAACTTTATGGTATTAATTTTCAAGCAGTTACAAGCAAAACCAAAGAAAGTAAACTTCTCCCCGTCTTAGTTGTAGACTATGCAGACACTGTAAGTGCTGAATTTACTTCCTTACCTATTATTGATCCAAGAAGAAGTACCATTGTAAAACTTTTACTAAAAAACAAACACAACATTCTTCTTTCAAACATTGCAGTAAGTTTACAAAGCACCTTCTTTAAACAAAGCCAAACCACAACACTCCAAGGAAAAGAACAAAAAGAGCTAGAATTTCCAATTACCCTTGATCCTGACACTGTAGAAGGAGAATACACCCTCCGTGCTCTAGCAACGATGGACACTCAAAATCTTCTCACTCAAGATTTTCCCTACACTGTAGGACGATATAGTAATATCAAAGAAATTATCGAACCACAAGATGACTTCCTCGCACAAGGACAAACAATCACCCAAACAAACGAAGGAAACGCAGTCACCACAGAAAGTTACAAAAAAAATTTTGGAAGCATCGCCTACACTTTTACCCTCTTTCAACCTGAACCAACAAGCGTCGTACAAACAGACGGAAGCACAACTGTCGAATGGAAATACAACCTCCAACCAGGAGAAACAGTCATTCTCAACTATACTACTAACTACAGAAAACCTTTACTCTTCGCCTTCTTCATCCTCATCGCTCTTGTTTTATTTTACACTTTAAGCAAAAAACACCTTGAAGTCAACAAAAGAGTCTTAGTCTTACACACCACCCAAGGAGGAATGGCTATTTTGAAAATTGTAGTCACAGTTAAAAACCCAGGAAAAATTACCATCCACAACGTTTCAGCCATGGACAAAGCACCAAACACCCTCAAAGCACCAACAGAATTTGGAATCATCAAACCAGCCAGCGTCAAAGACACACCAGAAGGAATTAAAATGATCTGGCACTTAGCAAGTTTAAAAGCAGGAGAAGAAAGAAGTCTCACCTACAAAATAGAAAGCAAAATGGAACTCCACAAAAACTTTCTCTTACCCCCAGCTTTCGCAAAGTTTATGTCAGGAACAAAAAAAATTATTGCAAGCTCTTCCAGCGTTTCTTTAAAACCAAAAATGTAAACTCTTTAAAAAAAAAAATTCAAACACTAAGCAAAACAATTTAAAATAAAACAACTCTAAGAGAGAATATGAAACCTACAATGATTATTCCACTCGGCGGAGACCTTCACTCTCTCTTTCTCGGAATCAAAGAATTCCCCCCTGAAAAAATAATTCTCGTAGTAAACAAAAAAGAAGAAGCTGAAGAAATAAAAAAAGATATTGAAAAATTTTACATCCCCTTAGAAATAAATTCTATTTCCGGAGACAGAAAAGAACACTTCTTCTCCCTCCTCTCCCAAGTTAAAAAAGAAAACGATGTTCTTATGAACCTTTCTGTCGCAGATCCTTTAAACTCCTGCATTGGCTTGAGCGCAGCGTTCGCTCACGGGGTCAAAGCTTTTAGCGTAGAAAATAACAAAATCCTGTTTTTCCCAATGCTCCAATTTTCCTACAAAAAACTCTTAAGTGAAAAAAAAATTTGTATTTTGAAAGCACTATCCTCAGGAATCTCTGAATTAGAAAAACTCGCAAAAGAAGTCAAGATGAGCCCTTCTCTCCTCTCCTACCACCTTCATGGAAATTATACTTCAGAAGGATTAAAAAAACTCGGCTTAATTGAAACGTTCACAAAAAAAGGAAAAGTAGAATTACACTTAAGCGAACTGGGAAAATTACTTCTTAAAGGACATTTTATACTTTGAAAACTTCTTACACCTAAAACACGTATACACAACAAAACCTTTCCTCGTTCTCACACGATACATTCCCACTCTAAAATAACGATTGCAATGCCTACAAAACTTTCTCTTAAACTCCCTCGGCATCCGCAAGTTTACTTTCATCGCAATATTCCTCGCCATCCTTATATACCTATCAGCTTTCTCAGGCCTTCTCTTCGCCTCACTAAAAAGAATTTCAACACGCTCTAAAGCCAAGACTTTTAATCGACTCTTGGAAGGATATTTGGACATCACATTATTTAAGAAATCACTCCTATAAAAAATGAGATGAGCAACTTTCAAGATTTCCCGTTCGAAAGAACAGTACTGTCTTGAACGTAAGCCTGTTTAACTTCCTGGTTCGAGATGAGTCAGGGTGGGACCAGGCCACTATGATCGCTCAAAAATGACAGCTTACTATTATTTATAAATATTTCTAGAATCCTCCATAAAAAAAGATCATAGTAACCCTTAAATAGTACAACCCATTCACATCAATGATTAAAAGAAAAGTAAATAGTCACAATGACCAACCGTGCTTATTCTTTTGATTTAAACTACAAAGGAAGTATACATCATGACATTCGAACATTTAGGAATAGATACTCAGCTCACTCAAGAACTGCAAAACTATAACATAAAAACACCAACACAAATTCAAGAAAAAACAATCCCCCTCCTTCTAACAGGACAAGACCTTATCGCAAGATCAGAAACAGGCTCAGGAAAAACCTTATGCTTCGCTCTTCCCATTCTCGGAAAAATACTCTCAGGAAAAGGAGTACAAAGTCTCATCATTGTTCCCACAAGAGAACTTGCAAAACAAATCGCTCTAGAATTCCAAAAATTCTCACGCAACAAAAACATCAGAACAATCTGTGTTTACGGCGGAACCTCTCTCAGCAATCAAATAACACTCTTACGCAGAGCAGACATCGTTGTAGGAACACCAGGAAGACTCCTCGACCTCATGCGCAGACGAAATCTCGATCTTTCCAAAATTCAATCTGTTGTCCTCGATGAAGCAGACAGAATGTTAGATATGGGTTTTATCCATGACATAGAAACGATTTTACAAGCAACACCAAAAACAAGACAAACAATGTTCTTCAGCGCGACAGTACCAGAAGAAATCATACACCTCGGAAGAAAATTCCTCTCCCACCCTGCAAGTGTTAACGTTCTCCCGGAACGAACAAAAGAAGTCCTAGCCCAATTTTACTATACTTTACGAAGAAACGAAAAAATTTCCTACCTTGTTCACTCTCTAAAAAAAGAACAAATACAACTCGCACTCATCTTCTGCAAAACAAAACACTTTACCAAAACTCTCGCAAGAGAACTCTCCCAAAACGGAATCAAAGCAGCAAGCCTCAATGGAAATATGAGTCAATCACAAAGAGAACGAACAATCCAAGACTTCAAAGAAGGAAGATTTACCACACTCGTCGCAACAGACGTCGCAGCACGAGGACTACATATAGATAATGTTTCCCATGTATACAACTTCGAACTTCCCATGGATCTAGACTCTTACACCCACAGAATAGGAAGAACAGCACGAGCTGGAAAAGAAGGAAAAGCAATCTCACTCGTCGCAGAACACGAATATGATATACTCCAACGCATCACTGGCTTCTACAAAGAAAAAATAAAACGCCTTGAAAAAGAAGACTATCCACTTCTTAAAGTAAGCATACAAGACAGACCACACTTCAACAGATCCCGAGGAAGATTTTCACATAGAAATAATGCAGAACAATCACTCCAACGCTTCGCACGTTACAACAGTTAAATATTTTTAAAAAAAATTTAGAGTAAATAACATTAAAATCCCATTCAACAAAAAATAAGTCCCAATAATTACTCTTAAGAAACTTGGAAAACTCAAAATCAAAACTCCAAACAAAATATTCATCAATGCGATGATCAGTGAGAGCGCTACCATACACTTCTTCCGTAGAAAAAATATATAAAGCTGTTTGCTTTTTTCATAAAACTATAAAACATATACTCCAATGAAAAAAAGATTAATTCTCATTTTACTTCTTCTCCTTGTAAGCTGTCAACACCAATCCTCAGTCACACTTCATGAGAAAAAAATTTTTGTAGAAACCGCAAACACAGACGAACAACGATCAGTAGGACTCATGTACCGAACAAATTTAGACCCAAACAAAGGAATGCTCTTTGTATATCCCAATGAAGACACACGCGGATTCTGGATGAAAAACACACTCATCCCCCTTGATATGATCTTTATCAACTCCCACTTCAAAATTATAGACATTCACAGCGCAGAACCCTGCAAAAATGAATGTATTCCTTATGGATCAGCAGGAAAAGCACAATACGTTCTCGAAGTAAACAAAAACTATGCTCAACAAAACAACATTCACCAAGGAGATACTGTCGAAATTTCATTCTAACACACCAAAGCTCTTCTATAAGAATTATATTAAAAAAAAGAAAAAAAAGGATTACTACTATAATCGGAACTTAACGACTTGGCTTTCTTGGTCTTTTACGCAAGCAATCTAAGCAAAAAACATCTCTGCCCGGTTCAGGTTCGAATGGTACTTGTGTAGCGCTGCTACATGCAACACATATAGCATCCCACTTTCTTGTCGAGCCTTGATCGTGTCTCTCATTTCTCATCTGCACTCTTCTCCTTTGGTTAATAATGCACCACCTAATTACAAGCGCTGCATACTACACTCCTAGGATTTACAGGTTTTTATAAAGCTATGCATTCATAAGGCTCTGTGTAGGATAGTGACATTTGTCCCCCTTTAAATTAGGGTCTTATCCCAAATCTTTTAGGGGTGACTAAATGTTGAAGAAAGATGAAATAAGCTCTTTTTCAAAAACAGAAGTCTTTTAAAATCAATCCTTTTTTTTATCCCATGCTCGTCGGAATCGTAGGAAAACCCTCAACAGGAAAATCAACCTTCTTCAAAGCAGCAACACTCGCAGAAGCAGAAATAGCAAACTACCCCTTCACAACAATAAAACCTAATCGCGCTATAGGCTATGTAAAAATCGAATGCGTTGATAAAGACTTTAATAAACAATGCACCCCTAGAATGGGATTTTGCATTAATCACAATCGCTTTGTACCTATAGAACTACTTGATGTAGCAGGCTTGATTGAAGGAAGTTATACTGGCGCAGGATTGGGAAATCAATTTTTAGATGACTTACGACAAGCTGATGTCTTGATTCATGTCATCGATATCTCCGGCTCTGTAAACGAAAAAGGAGAAGCAGTACCTGCATTAAGTTATGATCCTTTGAAAGACGTTCAGTTCTTAGAACAAGAAATAAATATTTGGTTTTATATGCTACTAAAAAAGGGCTGGGATAAATTCGCTCGAGCTGCCAAACAAGAAGGAGCAGAACTGTTTAAAGCAGTAGCAAAACAATTATCCGGAGTTAACGTTACTGAAGACATCGCAGAAGAAACACTCAAACTCTTCCCAGAAGATATCACAAGCTGGACTGAAGAACAAATAAAAAACTTTGCAAAAAAAATTAGAGAAAAAACAAAACCTATCTTAATCGCAGCAAACAAAATAGACGTTCCAGGATCAGAAAAAAATCTAACAAGATTAAAAGAAGCTTACCCTCATTATATGATTATAGCATGTTCCGCAATGGCAGAACTAGAACTCAGACAAAAAACAAAAGATGAAATCCTAAACTATGTTCCAGGAGAAGAAACTTTTATTATTAAAAAAACTTTAACTGAGAAAGAAAGCAAAATACTTACTTACATCCAAAAAGAAATCTTAGAAAAATACCATCACACAGGAATACAAAACGTTTTGAATTCAGCAGTGTTTGACTTTTTAAAATACATCGCAATCTTCCCAGGAGGAATAAACAACCTAATAGACTCGCAAGGTCGCACATTACCAGATTGTTTTTTAATGAAAGAAGGAACAACAGCATTAGACTTTGCTTTCAAAATCCATACAGACTTAGGAAAAGGATTTGTACGCGCAGTCGATGTTAAAAAAAGACTTACTGTCGGAAAAGAACACATTTTGAAACACAGAGATGTTCTAGAAATTATTTCCACAAAATAAATTATTATTTACTCACGACACAAACGACATAAGTGACATGTGCGGACAAGACTTATAAGCTTTCACCACTTTCTTTCCCCTATGAATGTCATCACCTTCAAGAAAGAACCAGATAATCCTCAAGAACTCAAAAAACTCTTACACCCCTTTATAAAACAATGGTTCTTTAACAAATTCAAAGAATTTTCTTTACCCCAACTCTATGGCGTAACAGAAGTACACGCACGACAAAACATTTTAATCTCAGCCCCCACTGGCGCAACGAAAACACTCACTGCTTTTTTATCTATCCTAAATGAGCTTGTTGACTCAGCAGAAAAAGGAATCCTAGAAAACAAAATCTATGCTGTATACATCTCCCCTTTGAAAGCACTCAACAATGACATCGCTTTGAACCTGCTTACCCCTTTAAAAGAAATTGAAAAAATCGCCGGAAAAGAACTTGGAATACGCGTTGCAGTCAGAACAGGAGACACAACACCAAAAGAAAAAGCAGCAATGCTCAAACACCCACCACATATCATTGTCACCACCCCCGAAAGTTTAGCAATCCTTCTTTCTTCAATTAAATTCTATAATTATTTAAAAAACGTAGACTGGACTATCATTGACGAAATTCACGCTCTTGCTGAAAATAAACGAGGAGTTCATTTATCACTTTCTTTAGAACGCCTTCATCATCTTAGTCCAGGCATGTGCCGCATCGGATTATCCGCAACAGTCAATCCACTTGAAGAAATCGCTTACTTTCTCGTTGGCAAAAATAGAAGCTGCAAAATCGTTGACATTCGTTTCCTTAAAAATTCAGACCTTCAAGTTCTCAGTCCACTTCCTGATCTTATTAATTCATCTTATATACAACTAAGCAACGAAACCTACAAACTCATCGACAAACTTATCCACGAACACAAAACTACTTTAATTTTTACAAATACAAGAAGCGCAACAGAACGCGTTGTCCACCACCTCAAAACAAAATTCCCAAAAAAATACACAGAACTCTTAAAAGACGAACCAGATGCAATGAGAAGTTTAATTGGCGCTCATCACTCTTCTCTTTCTAAAGAACACCGCTTTCACGTTGAACAATCACTACGAGAAGGAAAACTTAAGGCAGTTGTCTGTTCTTCAAGCTTAGAATTAGGGATTGACATCGGCTCTATCGATCTTGTTATCTGTCTAGGATCTCCAAAATCCGTTGCAAGATTTTTACAACGTTCTGGACGCGCATCTCACCAACTTGAGGGTATTATAAAAGCAAAAATCATCGTTCTTGACCGCGATGACCTTGTTGAATGCGCAGTCCTCCTTAAACACGCGAAAGAAAAAAAAATCGATACTATTTATATCCCTAAAAACTGTTTAGACGTTCTCGCACAACATATTTATGGAATGTCCCTCGAACAAGTATGGGATGAAGAAGAACTTTATAAACTCATTACAAATTCTTACTGCTACACCACACTTTCCAAAGAAGATTTTAACGACCTTTTAAGCTACCTCTCCGGAGAATACGCTTCACTTGAAGACCGCTATATCTACGCAAAAATCTGGAGAGACCAAGGAAAAATCGGAAAAAAGGGAAAACTCGGACGCGTCATCTACATGACCAACATCGGCACTATCCCAGACGAAAGTTATATCACTGTCAAAATCAAAGACCAATCACTTGGACATATCGACGAAGGATTCCTTGAAAAATTAAAAAGAGGAGATATCTTTGTTCTTGGTGGAAACACTTACCAATTCCTCTTCTCCAGAGGCATGGTAGCGCAAGTAATCACCGCCCCAGGAAAAAAACCTACCATTCCCTCCTGGTTCTCAGAAATGCTCCCACTCAGCTTCGATCTCGCTCTCGAAATTCAACGCCTACGCAAACTTTCTGAAGAACGCTTCAAAGCTCACCAAAGCAAAGAACAAATCTTAACCTTTTTCAACGAGTTCCTCTATATTGATGAGAACGCAGCAGAAGCAATCTACTCTTATTTCAAAGAACAACACGACTACACCTTCCTTCCTCACCTCAACAAAATACTTATTGAACACTATACTGATGAAGAAGAAAAAAGATATATCATCTTTCACACTCTCTTTGGAAGAAGAGTTAATGACGTGCTTTCACGAGCAGTAGCTTTCGCTATTTCTAAAACCCAACACCGCGACGTAGAATTAGGCATCTCAGACAATGGATTTTATATCAGCTCAGAAAAAATGATTAATCCTTCACACGCATTTAAACTCATCAAAGCAAAAGACTTACGTAAAATTATGGAAATCGCCATCGACAAATCAGAAGTTCTTAAAAGAAGATTCAGACACTGCGCAACACGAGCAATGATGATCCTCCGCACCTACAAAGGACAAACCAAACGTGTAGGAAGACAACAAGTAAGCTCTATGCTCCTCCTTAACGCTGTTAAAAAAATTTCAGAAAACTTTTGTATCTTAAAAGAAGCCCGAAGAGAAGTTTTAGAAGATTTAATGGACGTGAAAAACGCTGAAATTGTTCTCAAAGGAATAGAAGACAAGAAGATAACTCTTCAAGAAATCTGGACAAACATTCCAAGCCCCTTCGCATTTAACTTAATTCTTCAAGGATACTCTGACATTTTAAAAATAGAAGAACGACAAGAATTCTTACAACGCATGCACACAATGGTTCTCGCAAAGATATCACTCAAGAAAAAATAAAATTCTGAAACCCTACCAACCTTATTTTCAGAGCAAAAATAATTCACTTAAAAAAACTAAAAATATCAGGATACTACCCATTAAAAAAAAATTCAGAAAGATTTATATATGACCTTCTGCCTGAAATAAAACTAAGATAAAAACAAAAAAAGGGTGACGTACTTGACGAACAATAACAATAAAACATTTTTTACCATAAGCTTAATTCTATCTTTATTCTTACTTTTTACTTTTGTCTTTGGAGACAGCTTACAAGATATCTTTGTTAACGGAACAACAACAGCTTACAACTTTACAGGTGACCTCGCAAGTCAAACATTAAATAATAGTTATTACAACGGAACCTTTTTCTTAAACTTAACATTTCGCGGTGCTATTCCTCAAAATATGACTGCAAACATAACTAATGTCACAATCTGGTTCACTCAAATAGAAACAGGAAGAATCTTCCTTGTCAATAGTTCTGACAACGTTACTGAATATGCTAGAAATGGTCTTATCTATATTTCAAGAAACTTAACTGTTAGAGTTAATACTGTTCCCCTCCCAGATGGAAGATACAATGTTACTATCAACGTTACTAACTTTACAGGTACACCTCTTGATGGAAGCGCGGCGACAGTAATAAACACTTCCATTACAAATATTACAATAGATAACTTCGCTCCTGCGATCACATTCGCAAATGGAACCGCAGCAAACAACACTATTCAGATTGCTAATGACAGAATCTTTGTTAATGTAACAATTAACGAGACAACCCCAGTAAATGTTACGTTTATCTTCGCTAATTCAACGACAGTAAACACAACAACATTCATCAACTATTTTATTAATCAAAGTGGTACTGGTGTTACAGAAACAACCTTAGTTCCAAGAAATATCACCTACAATTTCTCACTCGTAGGAGTACAAGCGAACGATCAAGTCTGGACATATAATGTTACCGTTGTTGATCAATATGGAAGACAAAACACAAGCTTGACAAGAACACTTACTATAGATGGAACACCACCAACAATCCCTTCTATTACCTCATCAGCAGGAAACGAAATACAAGCCAATACTGCAACAACACTCGCTTGCTCTGTATCTGAACTCCATCCTTCCTCAACTATTCTTAAAGAAGGATCAACAACAATCTGCAGCTCGAGTTCAACAAGCTGTTCAGCAAGCTACACTCCAACATCAGCTGGAGACCATACATTCACTTGCACAGCAAAAGATACAGTCCTTCAAACAAACTCTAAGACCTATACTCTTACAGTTACTGGAACAGGAGTAAGTAGTGGAGGTGGAAGTAGTGGAGGCAGTGGTGGAGGATCTTCTTCAGTAAGCCTAGGATCAGTAGCAGCAGGAACAGAAACTAACGTTGACGTTTCTAATGCAGCAGCTGGTGTTCAAGAACTCAGCTTCACCTCAAATACAGGACTCTCAGACGCAAAGGTAAAGGTTTCCTCGAAGTCAGAAGATCAAATTACAAGCAAACCAGAACAATCTGTTTACAAATACTTTGAAGTACAAACAACTAACTTTGATGACACTATGGTACAAACAGCCAAGATCACCTTCTCTGTTAGTGAACGATGGCTCACCCAAAACAACCAAGCACCAGAAAATGTTGTACTCCTAAGACTAGAAAATGGAGCATGGAAAGAATACCCTGCACAACTTGTAAACAAAGACAACGGAATGCTTAACTTCCTGAGTAATGTCCCAGGATTTAGTACCTTCGCTATCGCAGTACGAGGAACAGCTGGTGAAATTACACCCAGCCCTGAAACAAGCTCAACACCAAGCACATCCGGAGAACAAAGTAGCGCAGCAGGATACAACACACCAAGCACATCAAGAACAGGACTCATTATAGGACTCCTCTTGATTGTTGTTGCTGGAGTTGTACTTTACTTTGTCATGAAAAAGAAAAGATAATCTTTTTCTTTCTTTTCCTTTTTTTAATAAACCCTTAGAAACCAAACTTCACTGCTTTTTCTTTCAATAAAGGTTTTACACTCTTGTTAAAAAAAATACAATACACAGTTATTAAACACTTCCCACACTTCGGCGTAATAGGCTGACAAATGTTTTGGCCGAAACCCACAAAAGTATTATTATAATCTCCCCACAACTCTTTCGGAACAAGCTTCATCAACTCCTGCTCAGTATCCTCAGGATTTTTCGTTTTAACAAAGCCAATTCTATTCGCAGTCCTATGCACATGAATATCTGCTGGAATCGCAACCTCTTTCTGATTATACCCATATACCAAGGTAATTCCCGCTGTCTTTCTCCCAACACCTTTCAACCTTAACAACTCATTCATCGTACTCGGAACTTTACCCTTATATTCCTCTAATAAAATCTTATTAATCTCCTGAATCCTTTTCGCTTTGACTTTGTAAAAACCAACTGGATAAATCAACTTTTCTAAACTTTCTACATCTAATCTTAACATTTTCTCCGGAGTATCTGCAACTGTAAACAATCTTTTCGAAGCCTCAATCGTTGTAGAATCTCTCGTCCTTAAACTTAAGAGACAACTAATTAACACCTTATAGGGATCTTTCTGCCAAGAAATCATCGTCACAGACGGAGTAGGATAGCGCTCCATCTCTCTTGTTAACAATACTACGATCTTACCTACATTCTTCTTCGGATCTTTAAACTCCCTCCCTAAAACTTCTTCCAAATGATCTTTCATCCCTTTCCCCCAAGCAACACACTAATATAAAACTTTTCTCCGAACTCTATTTTCCAAGAGCAAAATACTCTTAAACACTCTAGAAGAACTTTTCTTCATGCACCTTAACGAACTCCTCCGCTGCGTTGAAAAAAGAAAAAATCTCCTTGAACGCATAAAAGAAATACTCTCCCAAAGCATTAGGATGATACAACAAAATATTTTTCAAATCCGTCCAAGTAGTACTCCTACGAAAACGTTTAGCAGTAATCATCTCCTGCGTGTAGTGAGAAATTCTTTCTAACTTTTCCGAGTAACAAGGAAGGACAGTATGTTCTAGTCTTATCATTGTCTGACTACACAGTATCTCCGAATTGAGATTGGGGGATTAAGCCCACAGGCTTAATCTTGTGAATGGTTGTTGTTTTATTCTCGGGAGATTTTAGGTTTTAATGAGAACGTCTGTTTATTTTTTCATGTTTTTAATCTAGCTCTCGCTAGATTATTGTAAATCATGCATGGATTTTTCTCTAAATTCTAAAGTAGTAAAAATCACTTAGGAGATACTGATAAAAACTATTCCCCTTAAATGTAAAACTCGAATATTGTCTTTTACATCTGCAATTCCTATGCTGCAAGTGGTGAAATTATTTTTTTGAATAGTCTGGTTTGATTGGTCTTTTTTTCAGATCATAAATTGTTTGGATTTTAGAATTAGTACGATCTAAACTACGAAAATATCCATCAACTCTTTTTTTTCGTTCTTCCTCAGTTAAATTTAAACTCCATTTTTTAATTGTTAAAAATTCTTGAATTTTTTCAGTACTTTCACTTACAAATCGTGCTATACCTTCCAAATCTCTTCCAGTAGAATAAGCTTCAGCAGCAAGTAATCGCTTCTCGATACTAAACGGAGCACTCTTTAAAGCTTCTATCTTTAAATATTTTCTCACAGTAGCGGGATGCACACCAACATAAGCAGCTATTTCTCCCCTACTCAAACCTAATCGTTGACCTTGAAGAATCAATTCAACCTTAGCTTCTTTTAATGAAGGATTACCATTCACTGCTTCGAAACCCAGCAAATGCCAATACTTATTTGCACTTTTACGACTCATTCCAGAATACTTCGCAGCATGAGCAATCCTCATCTTTTTCTCATCAGCCTCTTTTAATAATTCAATCTGCTCCGAAGTAACAGGACCATGATCCACAAACTTAATATCCTCTTCATCAAAATGAACATAGATACTTTGCTTTGTGGGAAACATCAATCCTCCTTCATAACTCCTCCTCACTAGAATATCTAATCTAGTCCTCACCGCAGAAATATTTCCTTTAAGCTCCGCTTCATTCAGACAATAATCTTGCTCTTCCTCAATAATCAAATCCAACATCGTTCTTTGATAGAGATCTAACTCATTAGCAAGAACTTCCTTCATTTCACTACCCCTTAAACCCTCTTTCCACTCCAAGTTTATTTCTTCTTCAGGAGACACAAAACATTCCAATAAAGGATTGGTATTCCTTCTCCGTTCTATCAAA
>JAHFKM010000066.1 GCA_023245385.1 archaeon | reverse complement strand
TCGCAACTCTTATGAAGACTTTGACTTCCTCTACGAAGGAGCAAAAACAGCAATCAACTCTGAATATAAACATTTAAAAATTTCAGAAGAATCTCCCTTCGACGAAACTTGCGAACATGAAGTCTGGCACGAATTACTAACCACACACAAGCTCCCTTTAGAAGCTTTATTAAACGCAGTAAAAAATCAAGGCGAATGGATCGAAATAGAAAGACAAAATAAGAAAATTTCACCAGAAGACTTTTAAGTTTGACCCTCCTATCTTCCCCTCATGGTTTACTCTTCAACAACAATCAACTTTATTTCAGCATTCCTCATCCTCATTCTCGGATGGGTCTTAGGAACAATCTTTGGAAATATTATAAAAAAAATCCTAAAAAATTTAGCCTTCAACAAACTTATTGAAAAAAAGATTAACATCCACACAAACGCGGAACGAAAAGCATCCTTCCTCATTAAATATGGAATCTTCACCTTAGCAACCATCACCGCACTACAAAGAATCCACATCCCCCTCAAAATAGTCCTTATCATCCTCGGAATAGTAGGATCTCTTACCCTCTTACTCCTTCTTCTCGCTTTCAAAGATACTCTTCCAAATCTTCTCGGATGGTTTTCTCTTGTTAAAACACAAAGAATAAAAATAGGAGAAACTATCAGCATTAATGAGATCAAAGGAAAATTAATTGAAATCGATTTTATCGAAAGCAAAATAGAAACACCCTCAAAAGAAATCATTTCCATCCCAAACGCGATTATGAACAAAGCACTCAAGGAACACCAATGATCACCAGCTATATCCTTATCACCACAGAAAGCAGGAACCCTATACTCATCGCACAAGACCTTACCTACCTCGAAGAAGTTGAAAACGTACACCAAACAACAGGAGCATATAACCTTGTCGCAAGAGTCTCTGCAAAAAACATGATTGAACTAAGAGAACACACTCTAAAAAAAATAGACACAATCAAAGGCATCACAAAAACAACAACACTCCTTATTGAAAATTAAACCCTATAAAAACTTAACACTTCTTCCTCTACAAAATGCAAACTTCCAGGAACAATCAACACTTGCGGGAAAACATTTAATTTTTTCTTCAAAAGTTCTTTTGCTTTTCCACAGACAATCTTCTGTCGTTCAGTCCCCAAAGCACAACACACAACACACAACGTTTTCTCAGAAAACACTCTCTCCCTTTTTATTTTTTCTATACTTAAAAGAACCTCAATCGCTTCATTAGCAGTCAACATCACTTCCTCCTTCAAATCAAGCAAGAAAAGCGTATGAGCATCCTTATTTTCTTTTAAGACAAGGTATGGTGTTTCGATAATCGAACCTTCTCTCGGAAACGGAATCGAAGCAGTCTTTCCAAATTTGTACAAACTTAAACCTGTCTCCCCAACCGCAGTTAAAATCGAAGCATTATGAAACACTTTTATTTCCATCCCCTTTTCTTTCGCTCTCAACCAGAGATCACTATGCGTCGTTGCAGAAAACACATCACCAACAACTAAAAAAACGATTGTTTTCCCTTTATCTAAAATCTTGTCGCTCTCCAACTCTACAAGTTTCCTATCTGCTAAAATAATCTCTTTTCCAAGAAGATTCTCCAAATGACTTACATCTCCTAAAAAAGGAGAAGTATACACATCAAGAAAAATCTTATCTGCTTTTTTTACTGCTTCTCTTGCGCTGAAAGAAATATCCTGCTCTCCCAAACCCAATCCAACCATATACAACATCGTCATCTCCCTTCCATACATTCATCACTAAAACGCTTGTTAAAGCTCCAGCAACAAACGGGAACACAGAAAGAGAGAACGCTAAAGTGATAAAGCTTACGATAAAGAAAAAAGCATTCCAAACTAACTCCCTCATTTGTTTTCTCTTATACAAGAGCGTTCCGTAAGGAAAACCATACAAAAAGACGATACTTAAAAGAACACTTGTTTGCAAAGAAGATGAGAGCGCCAAACCAAAATAAAAATATTCTCTTCTAAACAAAAATCCCAACACTATTCCAAAAATAAATCCAAACACTGAAAAATAACTTATAAGCAAAAAAATAATCAACGCAAAAAGTAAAACCCTTTTCAAAAAAACATAATACCTCTTTCCAGATTCAAGTTCCTCAGGAGAATTACATCCCAAACCAAATCCCACAAACTGACCAAATAAAGCAAGAAAAGCAGCAATCACCATCCCTCTTTACTTTTCTAAAGAACTTAAAAAGGTTTCTTTTACTTATTTATAATAGAACATGCTGAAGAAATATTTGCTATAAGCCGTACTTTCGCATCCACTAATTCTCGAGTAGTAAGCACATGATCCACTACACCTTGAGCGTCCACAAATCTCATCATCCTTTCTTCAAGCTCAGGATCGTTAGCAAGACTGAAGGATCCATTAGCAAAAATCCAAGGATAGCCACTTTCTTTTGGTGAGCACACAACATTGCCGTTATAAATATTAATAAGATCTGTAAGTTTTCCTTGATCCCACTTACTCATTTTATAATTTCCAGGTAAAGCATAAATATCTGCAAACGTTCTTCCATGTAAAACACTCATTGCATAGTCTATATTCTGCGCTCCTTCTTTAGGAATAGAACGTTCTTCTCCGTTTTGAACGCCTGTTGTCTGACACGCAGCAACACTCACTAGTACAGCACGAAGATATTTTTCTAGTTTCATCTTTTCCCCTCCCTAATTACTTCCCTTCTTTATCATTTCTCTAGGTCTCATAAGATTAAGATTATCAATGTCTCTAGAAGTACTATAACGCAAAAATACAGTTGGAACACCATTATTCATTGACCTTAGAGGTTTATCATTTACTTTTTTATCTTCTGAAAAATGAGTATATCCTGCGCCGAGTTCTATATTTCCTAAACTTTGCGCACTTATACCAACCAAACCAAGACCATAAGCTCTTCCAAGACCTTCACCAAGAGCTGCTCCACCCAAGGCATTAAGATAAAAGGATTCTCCAAGATTTATTCTCACCTCAGCTTCCAAGGTAGGAACAGTGTTATTCCCTGCTAAAGGAGTTGCAGACTCAAGATTATGCTGCGACTGAAATCCTAAACCTCTTACAGCAAAATAAGGAAGAACAGTACCTTTTCCCGTATTTGTTAGTACAAGACCAAGATACCCCTCAGCATCAGTGTTCACACCCTTCGCTTTACTCGTTCCACTAAAATTATCATTATGGGTGATATCTGAAAACGCAAGATCAAGTCCTAGCTCTCCACCAAGATTAAATTCTTTTCCAAAATAAAAAACTCGAGGAACATAGAGCAAACCATTAAATTTGAACCCTAGCATTTGTTCTGTAAATTCTAATCTTGTATCATTCACATTCTGCTCAAGCGTACGTTGTTTTGAACCAAATTCTCCACCAAAAGTAAGATTATTTCTCTCATCCAAAAATATTTTCGCTCTTACTCCAACCGCAGGGCTCCAAGCACTAAATTCCCCAGCATTAACATTAACAGCATCATCTCCAAACTGCATATGCGTAAGACTTCCATTATCATTTGTGTATTTAAGATATGGCATAAGAACAACACCTCTTATATCACGTGCATATGCTAAGAGAACATCAAAATTCGGACTCGTACTTTTCTGTGTTATTCTCCCACTTCCTGGAATTTCAATCACTCCATCATCCCATCTAAGACTTCCATCAACAAAAAACGCTCCCTTATCTGGAACTTTTTTCGTAGATATAACTGGTGTTGTAACATGACTTAGTGTTGCGGGCTGACCTGCTGGTGATGCTTGTGATGTATCCAAAACATGTGGTAGATACTTTACTGGGACTTCCTCATCTGGAACTTTTTTCTTTTCTGCTGTTGGTTCAGCTTCAGGACTCTTTTCTTCTGCTGGTGCTGGAGTGGGTTTTGCTTCTGGAGCAGGTTCTCGGACTGGTTTATATTTTACTTTATTTTCTCCCATAGAAATAATAACACCCTTTTCAGCTCCTACTTTTCCCCAAACAGTATAATTTCCTTGAACAATTGAAGAAGGGAATGGTTGGTTTAATCCACGATAAATTGATTCATCAGTATCCTTATTCTTTATCAAACACCCGAGATCATCTACTGGAACGACCAATTTATGTCTTCCATCTAAGATAGGATCATCGTCAGGAATATATTCTTCTTTTAAAAGATTAAATCCCTCATCAGCACACCTTTTATCTGCTGCCTCACTCTTTTTTCCAGCACTAAATACTTCAATACCTTTTTTTGATGAGACAACACATTTTTTTTGTCCTCTACCCGCATCTTTAATTGTGATAAACCCTGAACCTTGTTTGTACTCACAGGCAGGTGAAGCTTCAGCGTTGCTCGTAAATAAATTAGAGAAAGAAGCAAGCGCACCCGCAAGAAGAAATCTACTCGCAGTAGGATATTCTTTAACATACAAATTTAAGTTTTTTTCAGATAAGCTTTTCATTTTGAATTGTTCCCCCCCATATACCCCTATTAACCATAATTGTTATTCCACGACAGTGATTACAGATATTTAAGCTTTTCGTTACTTAATACCCTACTGGCCATGCCCTTCTTGAAGAAGACACCTTCGTA
>JAHFKM010000065.1 GCA_023245385.1 archaeon | reverse complement strand
CGCAACGTAAAACATACTGTAATATGAGACAACAACGACCCAAAGAAAACACTCAAAATCCTCTGAGAACCCATTCTTCTTTTTAACTTCGTTGTCTGCAGAAACTTTTTGAAGAAAATTCGCAAGCTGAAAAGATACTTTCGCATTATTCAAATAAAACCCAACAAACTCCACATTCTCTTCGCCTTTTTTTAAAAGCCCATCTTGAAGATAAATTGCGATATTCTTTTCTGCTTCTTTGAGATCCTGTTCACGAATCATAACTTCTTTACCTCTTGATAAAAAGATTCTGCTCCAAAAATTAAAACATGATTTTTCAAAGCTTCTTTTACAACGTTCATAGACCGATCTAAAATATTTGCACTAAATTCTTTTTCATCTAAAAAAACACTTTGTACTTTTCTTTTTAAAAACAACGCTTCATTGCTAATTATTCTTTCAATTTCTTCGCTCGTACTTCTTGTCGTGCTTACAATAAGTAGATCCAGGTCAGAGTTTTTATGTTCCTTCCCCTTCGCAAAACTCCCAAATACGAGCAGAATATAGAAATTTGTTTTTACCCTGTTTGTTACACTCTTGAAAAATTCCTTTAAATCCAGATGGGCTTCTAAGAACATTCTCGTTCTCTCACTTTCAGTGTAGTAAACCGCGCTTAGATTTTCTTTCAAATTCAAAGAACATAAATCAACATTTGCTTTCCTCATCTTTCTTAAAATATTTTTCTTTGCAAGCTTCTGAATTGTAGAATGCACATGCTTATAATCCACCTTCATCTTTCTTGCAATCTCACGCACTGCAAACTGTTCGCCACTATTCTGTAAAAGAAAATTAACTATTTTCACTTCCATACCCGTTATCGAAGATGTATCTTTGTCCATCATATGATGATAGTCTTCACATCATATAAAGCTTTTGTTATAAATTAGTCGTTACCATCAAGTAGTTCTCTTTCGGAAGCTTTAAATAAATTCTTAGTCAAAACACTGCTAAGATCCCATGGCAGACTACAATGACCTCTTCGGAGAACCAGAACAACCACTCGAAGAAATCGCACAAGCTCCAAGCAAGAAAAACAGATTCTTCGAACGAACATTTTTCGGCAGACACCCCCGCCTTAAACGATTCATCCTCGGACCAGCACTCGCAGCAACAGCAGCAGTATCAAGCCCAGCAATCGGAGCAGGACTCATCTACACCGCAGCACTGATCGTCGCACATTTCCAAGCAGACACAGACCGCATCACTCACGGAAGAGAACTCCTCAAAAGCGAAACCAAAATCCTAGACAAAATCGGAACAACCGTTCTCGACTCCCTAGACAAAGAAAAAACACACCTCGACTTCATCGACTACGAAAAAATTCCAGTAAACTTTATCGCAGCAGCAGAAGGAGCAGAAGACAGAACGTTCAGAGAACACAGCAACGGATTAGAATACAAATCACTCCACTGAAACACAATCTATATAAACCTTCTAGCATAAAAACACTCATGAAATTTTTAATCATCGGCGACCTCCACGGAAACAAACCAGAAATCTATTTCAAAAACTTTGATGCAATCATCGCACCAGGTGACTTCTGTTCAGACGCGCCAAGAAAATACATGTTCGAAGCGCTTACTGAGCGACTGAAAAATCCAAAATCAAAAATAACTTGGTACGACCTCGTTGGAAAAAAAGAAGCCAGAAAAATGGTTGAGAAATCCATTGCAGACGGAAGAACCATTCTTGAATATCTAAACTCCTTTAACGTTCCTGTGTACGCACTTCCCGGAAATTGGGATTGGACAGGAACAGACAGAGAATACACTTGGTCTTACTTACAAAGAGATAGATGGAAAGATCTGATTAAAGGATTAAAAAATGTCATTGACCTCCACCACAAACGAATCGATATCGGCGACTTCGAAGTTATCGGACACGGAATTATCTCAGGACCAGAATACCCCCAAACAAAAGAAGATCTTGATCGATATAAAAATAAACCAAAAGAACTTGCAAGAATAAAAAAAGATTACGAACAACAAGTTAAGAAAGTCAACAGCCTCTTTGACAAAGCAAAAAAATCAGTCATCTTCCTCTCCCACAACGTTCCCTACAATACAGCAATCGATCAAATAAATAATCCAGCTTCACCTCGCAACGGACAACACTTCGGCTCTGTCATCGCAAAAGACACAATCAAAAAGTACCAACCGCTCGTCTGCATCGGAGGACACATGCACGAACACTTCACCTCCGTTCCAATCGGAAAAACAATTGCAATCAACGCAGGATTCGGATCCTATGTCAACGTTTTCTTAGAACTTGAAGGCAAGACCATAAAAAAATTAGAATTCCATAAAGAAAAAACTATTTAAAGAAATTACCAAAATACTCTTCTGATGAAAAAAATCAAGGTGATCCAATATGGACTCGGCGCTATGGGAAGCATGATGGCCAAACTCATTCTAGGAAAAAAAGATTTAGAACTCGTAGCGGTCATCATCAAAAGCGAAGAAAAAATTCGAACAAGCATTCGCAGACGAAATAGTAAAAGTATACCACATGGATAACACTAGCCAAGTTCTAACAAAAAAACTGGAAGTAAAAAGTTTCCTAGAATAGAATACATAAAATTATAATCTTTTTTCATTCTTAATTCTGTTACAATGCCCGCAGACAAAATGATTGCACTACGCTACGCACCCAGAACCTATCCTACTCCTGTGGAATATGAATACATTCTAGAAGGGCAATGTTCTCGACTCCCAAAAGAAAAACCCTCAGAACTCCCACTTACAGACTGGTACACCCTCCTTTCTCACTACAAAATCTCCTTAGATGACATTCTCAACGCTAAAGAACTCGCTTGTGAATGGTTTCTTATTAACGAAAAATAAAACTAGTTCTTAGTCACTGCTTTGGGACATGTAAACTTTTATAAAGAAACAGTTCTATCAATTGATTATGCTTACTCTTTATGGAAATCCACATTCAGGGAGCACGAACAAAGTTCGTTATCTTCTTGAGTATTTTAGTATTCCTTACACGTTCAAGGAGCTTGATTTCGAGAAGGATTTGAAAACACCTGAGTATCTTAAGATTCATCCTGCCGGAAAAGTTCCTGCGATTAATGATGATGGGTTTATGCTCTTTGAAAGTTCAGCGATTTGTAAATATCTTAGCGTAAAAATGAATAATCTTCTTTATCCGAAAGACCTTAAGGGGCGGGCGCTTATTGATCAGTGGATTGATTTCACGACAATTCATCTTGGAGGAGCTGTGTATAAAGTTGTTTGGAATCGTCTTTTCGCTCCACAGATGAAAATGCCAGTCAGTGAGGAAGAAACTAAAAAGGGACTTCAGGAATTAGAGCGCTATCTTCCTCTTATTGATGAGAAACTTAAGAAAGGTCCCTACCTTGCTGGAAGCGTTCTTAGTTTAGCTGATATTAATCTTCTCGCAACATTAGAATACGCTGATATGGCTAAGATAAGTTTAACAAAATACAAAGCGCTTGTTTCTTGGAGAAAAAAACTTCAAGCAATGGATTTCTACCAAAGAATACATCCCAAATAAAATTATAACTCTGTTGGATGCAACAACAACCATGACTTCGTCAAACAAACCTGCAAAATAAAAGGTCATCCGGCACCTTAATTAGGCGATCTAACCTTAGCTCTTAGCGATCTTCCACAATCGATTAAAAAGTATTATAAAGGAATTATAACCTTTAAGAAATATGACTTTGTTGGACTGGATAAAAAGTTTATTTTCCAAAACTAATTTTAAGGAAGAATCTGCAGTTCATTCTTCTAAGCGACAAGAAATTTTAGAAGTTAAAGCAAAGTTCTTATCTTTAGTTCAACAGCTTGAAACTGAAATGAAACAGTATAGCCTACTTCGAAAAGAATTATGGATAAAGCAAAGAGATTTCCTTTACAGCGGATACCCTATCAATTTTGAAGAGCAAAACATGGAACAGGATTTAATACTCCAAAAAATTCTTTGTGAACAACTAAGGAAGTGGATAATTAATCAATCCTTGAACAAATTGAAACTGAACAAAAGTGAAAGATCAGAACCTAAATTTAGGATTAACATAGAGTCTAAATTAACAAACCTCACTGAGGAGAAACTGGTTGTATATTATAATCACTTACGCCTAAAAGGGGCTAAGATTTTCCCTAAAGAAAATCGTCTGTCTCATGGGGAAGTATGGAATATAAGACCAGTCTTATTAATTCAAGATTTTATGTCATTCATTTTACCTGTAAACAATTTAAGTGAAGAAATAAAGCCGCTTAGGATTTTAGATAACAAAATAAGAAAACACGCTGAAGAGCTATTTAGACTAATTCAAAAAATAAAATAGTGTCAGCTATTAGCGGATAAAATTATAACTCTGTTGGATGCAACAACAACCATGACTTCGTCAAACAAACCTGCGAATCTTTCTCCATCCGCTCTACAATCTGTTTCTGGCTTGGATTGAATTTTGTTTTTTGTGAACTACTATCGGACTCCGGCTCGCCCTGCTGGGTTCGCTAAAGTTTCGTAGCGTCCTGAGTCATCGAATCTGCTGATTGCAGATTTCTCGTTCAGGCTTGTATTCCCGTGGTTCCCACGGTATTGCACGTTCAGTGCTGCGT
>JAHFKM010000064.1 GCA_023245385.1 archaeon | reverse complement strand
CAGTATCTCCGAATTGAGATTGGGGGATTAAGCCCACAGTCTTAATCTTGTGAATGGTTGTTGTTTTATTCTTGGGAGATTTTAGGTTTTAATGAGAACGTCTGTTTATTTTTCATGTTTTTAATCTAGCTCTCGCTAGATTATTGTAGGTCATGCATGAATTTTTTTTAAAAGTTGCTTAATCTCTTCACATGTTTGGATGATAAATCTTTTGAAACTACTTTTGTCTTTAGCGTACAAATTCCAGATTAATAAGAAGAGCATGCTGATTAAGAAGTAGAATAGTCTGATTTCTGGTTGCACACTTTTTGTTTTTATTCTGGCTTCATCATGTACACGGAACATTGTTTCAATGTTCCATCGTTTCTTATATAAAGAAACGTACATTTTCATATCTTCGAACTGGATGTTTGTCGCGAACACCCAGGTGTAATCTTCTTGTTCATGAAAAAACACATGGCTACTTGAGACCGCGCAATTTCTTTTGTTTTTAGTGTACTTGATTTCGTGTTCGAGAACACAATCTTGCGGATTATCATTGATCATTCTTTTGACCCACTTATTTTTCGGAACAAAAACAAGATACTTTGCACGCTCAACTTGCAAAGTATTTAACACATCTCCAGAATAAAAACCGCGATCAAGCAGAACACTACGAATATGAAGGTTCAGGCCTTTAAACCAGTCTAATGCTTTACCAAGAGCTTCTGCAATGTACACGCCGATGGGAAGAATTTCAACATAGAATGGAATGATCTTGTTTCTGAAAAGCGCAGAAACAACCAAATAATGAAACCTGGAGACCACTCCTCGTTCACCAGTCCAACCATGAGTATACAAACCCGTATGTGTGCCATAAAAATTTTCCTCAGTAACGTCTGCAATAAGATCAACACTTCCAAACCTTAATTTCCTCATAAGTTCTTTCGAGAATCGAAAGAACTCACTGGTTAAAGTTTCAGGATAATCTCTTTTCACATTCCAATGCAAAGCATCAGAAACATGAGGGTTAATTGTCTCAACATAGGTATTACATTTACTTGCTTCACTAATTACCCGACTTATTACTTCTGGACGATTTATACAAAGCTTTTTCAGTAACCTTACTAATTGTTTACTCAGCATTTTAGGGGAGATTAATCCATGCATCACAAGTGCATGGATTTTTCTCTAAATTCTAAAGTAGTAAAAATCACTTAGGAGATACTGTACAGTTGCCTAAAAAATATTTTCGAAAGAAAAGTTCTTGGAAGATTGAAGGGAAAAGTGGACCCGGAGAGATTTGAACTCTCGACCTTCCGATATCTAAATCGTTTTTATCAGTCGGATGCTCCAGCCAGGCTGAGCTACGGGTCCATTGCAAAAAGGCAAGCTAGATTATTTATAAGGATTGCGGGGAAAGTTTTTATAAAAAGAGTAAGGATCTAATTCTCCTGAAAGAATTTGTTCTCGTCAAGGTAAGGTTGTATAAGAATGGTAAGTTCTATAAAGTTTAAAGAAAAAGAGGAACTACGCCTTCGGGCAGACTCGAACTGCCGACCCTGTGATTTCTGCTTAGCTAGTAACAGTTTCACGGTTCCTGATGAACACACATGCTCTACCGGCTGAGCTACGAAGGCATCCGAGTACCGAGCAAGTAAAATTCTTTAAAAGCTTTTCTAAAGTAGGCACTAAGAAGGGTTATTTATTATTTTTAAGAGTTCTTCAAGCACGAGAGGAAGTTGATTGATCTTATCGCTTCCGCTGAAATGTCCTTTTTGTTTTTCAAGTAGGATCTTAGCGTTAAGTTGTTTTTTGAAAATGTTTGAATCACTTAGAGGAACGAAGGGATCGTTGTCTGAAAAGAATGCGACGAAGTTTTTATTTAATTTTTTTATTTTTTTAAAGTTAATTGGTGTTTTTATCCAGGATTTTGCAATAAGAATGGATTCTTCTCCTTCTTCTCGGATTGTTTTTTCGTCAAGGTGGAGCCATGGTGCGACGAGAACAACTCCTCCTATCTTGGTATTTATTTTTTCGAGGTAGCGAAGAATTGTTTGGCATCCTATACTGTGTCCAACAAAATAAGTATCTTTATCAGCTTTCCCAACGACGTTTGTAAGATAAGGTATCCATGTTTCAATGCGAGGGTGTTCTGTTTCGGGCATCGAAGGAGCTTCAACGTAAAAATGTTTTTTTTCTAATTCTTTTTTTAGCCAGGGGAACCATCCTTCTTGTGGTGTTCCACCCCATCCGTGGACGATGAAGATTCTTTTCATTAGATAAAAAGATAATAGGGGGATAAAAAGCTTTTCTAGTCTAAAAATTCTTTGTTTTTTATTTTGTTCGGCAGGTAAGTTTCTGAGATGAAGCTGATTCCTCGTGCGCTTAGGGATTGTATTTCTACTTTGGATTTGTAGTCTTTCATCATTTTGAATTGTTTTTGCCAGGCTTTATTTTCTTTGAACCAGTCATATTCGCTTACTTGTTTTATGCGTGCGTAGTCTTTGTCATCTAATTTGATAAAGTGTTTTTTAAGGTCATATTTTTCAACGTCTTCCATGGTGATACCGATATATTTTACGCCTGGGATTGTTAAGCGTTCTGCTGCGTGTGCGAGTGCTATTGAACCGTATTTGATGACTGAATAGATATATGCTCCGTAAATATCTCCATCACATAAAACATAGATTGGTAAGTGGTATTCTTCGTATAATCTTTGTAATAATCTTCTGATGCCGCGTGTAGTTTGTCCTTGGGAGGAAACGATGATTGCGTCATTTTTCTGCCAGTATTTGTCTTCATTCAAGCGTTCCCAGACTGCGGCTTTTTCCATGTAGAGAACGTATTTTGCGCTGACTTTTTTGAATTCTATTTCCTCGACATTTGAAGGGATACTCCATCCTCCAGAACCGAGTTTGCTCCAGTCTATGGTGTCTTCTTTATCTTTGATGATGACTTTTCCTGCGACGCTTCCGTTTTTGTTTGCGTTGACGTGCATGTTCTCTCGTGAGAGTGTTGTGATAACTTCGAGATCTTCGATAGCTTTGTCTGATTCGGTCTGGTCATCAACGATGTTAATAGTTGTTCCTGGGACTGTTCTTTTTGCCATATAGAAGACGTCTCTTAAGCTTGAGTGTTTTCCTGATTCGAGTAATTCTTTTTTTATGATGCTTGCTACTTCTACGGTTTGTAGGAATTTTTTTGCGTGTGAGACATTGAAGAATTCTCTCGTGCCGATTTTTTTGCCGAGTTTAAGGATTCCTGCTTTTTTGTCGTAGATGATGTTACTTAGGTTTCTGAGGGGGAAGGTAATTTGAGGGTTTTTGCCTTTGTCCAGTTGGCTGATAATTTTTAAACTGAATTCTTTTAGTGATTTTTTAGGGTCTTCAGTTTTGCTCATCGTTTACTTCTCCGAGGGTTTGTTGTTTTTCTCCTAAGGCTGTGTTTTGATTTTTTATTTCTGCTTGTTCTGTTCCTGCGAGTAGTTCTTTGAGTCCTTTTTTCAGGACTTTTTGTAAGTTTATTTCGATAGTTATTTTTTTCTCTCCGCTTAAGTTGCTGAGTGCTGCTGCTAGTTCTGGAATGTATTTTTCAAATAAGCTTACTCGTTCTTGTTGTTCTCGTGCTTTGACTGTTTTTCTGATGTAGGATGCCATTTGTCTTCCTGCTTCTTGGATTGCGAGTTTCATTTCTTTGATAATTTCTGGGTAGTGTGCGATTGCTTCTTTTGCTTCTGAAGTGAAGGGTACCCAGACACTTACCATATGAATGACGATGATGACTGGTCCTACTGGGAGACTTTCTTTGCTCTGGCTTAGATTATAATTTTTCCATGCTGTGTCTATAATAGATTCTGTTGTTGCGCATGCTCCTGGTTGGTAGAGTAGGGGGACTCTGTTTGCGTAGCGGATGATTTTGATTGGTTCTTCTTTGTTAAGATTTCCGCCGTAGGCGATTGCGCATTCTATTAAAAAGGGGTTTCCTCTGTAGATACTTGGTGATCTTGTGACTGCGGTGTAGAATTCTGCATTAATTTCTTTTTTTAATCCTTTGATCATTGCGTCTTCTTTTAATGGATTAAGACAGTCTGTTGGTGGTGCGATGATTTTTGTGTTTTGAATTGCTTTGTAGAGTGCTTCTGCTTCGTCTCGTGCTGTGGTGCTTGGTCGTGCTCTTGGGTTGACGTTTGCTTTTTTGCAGATTTCTTGTGCGAGTGCCTGGCTGATGCGGGAAAAATCTTTTTGTAAGAAGCTTGAGACGCTTCCTTCTTTTGTGCTTTGCATCATTCTGATTAAAACTCCTAATTCTACACCATAGGGGTGGGGTTTGATTTCTTTTGCTTCTGCGGGGAGTTCTTGCATTGCGCGAATGTAAGTGATTGTTTCTTTTTCTGGAGTTTTGTAAATGATTTGTGCGTGCGGATTAATCAAAGCGATTTCTCTGAGGTATTCGTCTACGCTTTGTTTTCCTTTTTGGTAGCTTCCTTGGAGTTCTATTTCTATTCGTGTTCCTTGGGGTTTTTTCCATTCGACAATTTTATCTTGTCTGATGATTGGATCGTTTTTTTGTGTGTCGATGTGGATTTCGTAGTAGTGTGCTGGGTGTTTTTCTCCGATTTTTGAGGTGATGAGCATTCCTTTTCCTGTTGTTAATTGTCCG
>JAHFKM010000007.1 GCA_023245385.1 archaeon | reverse complement strand
TCACCCCATTTTTTAGAAGAATTTACACAACAACACTATCGCCCTCTTTTGAGGGTTCGGTCATTCAAATTCTTCGGACTAAAGTCCGCGAAGGGTTTCTGACCCGATCTTGTCTAAAGACTTCAACTTTTCAGTTTTTAACTCATTCAGAATAAAAACAACATCCTCCAACACACCCTGCACATCTTGACCTTTCTTTTTTATCAAGCAACCTAGAATAAAGGACTATAAAAGATTTTCTAGAAACGAAATATTTAAGTAGTTATATAAATTGATATAACTTGGTGATTTGAAATGCAAGAACCCCTTATGAAACGCAAAGACATATTGCACTACCCACAACTCGATACAGTACTGATGGTAGAAAAATTCATTCACAATAATAGCGGAGAATTTAAGAAAATGTCACTCTGGAAAAAATTACCAAAACAAATGATGTACCAAACGTTCTGTGTGATTATAGACTATCTTCTCGAATCTGGAAAAATCGCAGTTGATAAAGACGGAAAAATCGCTTGGATTTGGGATCCAGAAGGAGTAAAAAAATACCTCGCGAGGAAAGACCTTTCATGGAACTAAGTTCGCAAGTAAAATTTGGAGATGAAAATCTTAAGAAAACATACCTCGAACTTGAAAGTGGAAAATTTGGTTAGACCGAGCAGTAGTAGATTTACAAAAAAATGCTTTTTGTGGAATTCAAATCCCAAAACGACTAATGCCTTCAGACTATCAAACAAAATATGGCGCTCTCAGCAATCTTTGGAAATACAATTTACCAAATGCTTGGAGATTAATTTATACAATCAAAAGGGGATGAAATTATCGTACTCAGCATCGTTCTAGAATGGATGACTCATAAAGAATATGAAAAAAGATTCGAATACTAATTCTCTTCCAATAATTACCTTACAATAATTCCAGCTTTCGTAAGTCTTATAAATAAACCGTAGTTCTCAAGGAAATCATGGCAGAAGACGTCGTAACTCGCTTTCAAAGAGCAATGCAGAATCCTAAAAATATTAGAAATATCTGTACTTCTGCTCATATTCATCATGGAAAAACCGCATTCACAGATAACTTGTTAGCGGCTTCAGGTTTTATGAGTAATAAATCGGCTGGAGATTTGGAGAAGGGTATGCAGACCTGGCAGCATGCTGATGAGCAGGAGCGTTTGATGACTGTTGATGCTGCGAATGTTTCTATGATTCATGCTTTTCGGGGAGAAGAGTTTTTAATTAATCTTATTGACACACCAGGACATGTTGATTTCGGTGGAAATGTTACGAGAGCGATGAGAGCGATTGATGGAACTGTTGTCTTAGTTTGTGCATCAGAAGGAATTATGCCTCAAACAGAAACCGTCTTGAAGCAGGCCTTGAGGGAGAGGGTGAAGCCAGTTCTTTTTATTAACAAAGTTGATAGACTTATTACAGAAATGAATTTTACTCCGGAGCAGATGCAGCAGCGTTTTGTTAAGATTATCAACGAGTTTAACGTTCTTATTGAACAGATTGCGGAATCAGAATTTAAAGAGAAGTGGAAAGTGAATATTCAGGATGGGAGCGTCGCTTTCGGAAGTGCGAGAGAAAATTGGGCGTTGTCTTTTACGTATATGCAGAAGAAGGGTGTTAACTTTAAGGATATTTTTAATCTTTATACGAAAATGAGTGATGATGAGCGTCAGGATTGGATTTGGAAGAACGCGCCCTTGTTTGAGGTTATTTTAGATATGGTTATCAAGCACTTACCTAATCCAGTTGAAGCGCAAGCGTATAGAATTCCTAAAATTTGGAGGGGTGATCCGGAAAGTCAATTAGGAAAAGATTTGATTACAACAAACAAGCAGGGAAAATTAGCGTTTGTAGTTACAAGGATTCTTATCGATCCAAAGTCTGGAAGAGAGATTTCTGCGGGAAGATTATTTTCAGGAACAATGATTAATGGTCTTCAGGTGTATTTGAATGCGGCGAAGAAGTACGAAAAAATCCAACAGGTCTTCATGTACAACGGTATTAAAACGCAGCAGATGGATAATGTTGTTGCGGGGAATGTTCTTGCTGTCGCTGGAATAAGTTGTCAGGCTGGAGAAACGATTACTTTGGAACCTGAACAGCCGTTTGAGGAGTTGAAACATATTTTTGAGCCAGTTATTACGAAGGCTGTTGAGCCGGTGAAGGCGCAGGATTTGGCGAAGGTTGTTGATGTCTTGAAGACGGTAGCAAAAGAGGATCCTTCTATTGTGATTAAGATTAATGAGGAGACTGGAGAGTGTTTGATGAGTGGGATGGGTGAGTTGCATTTAGAGATTGTTGAAAATAGGATTGTTACAGAAAAAAATGTTCAGATTAAAGCGAGTAAGCCTTTAGTGATTTACAGAGAGACTATTACAAAAATGTCTAGAGAAGTTGAGGGGAAAAGTCCGAATAAGCATAACAAGTTTTATTTTACTGTAGAACCGATGCCTCCGGAAATGTATAAGTTTATTAAATCCGGCGAGATTTCTGAGGGAAGAATTAAAAAGAGAGATGATCAGATTATTAGCAAGCTGACAAGTATTGGAATTGAGACAAAGGAAGCGAATAAGTTTAAAGCGTTCTATAAGGGTAATGCTTTTGTTGATGGAACAAAGGGTGTTGTGCATATTGGGGAAATTTTAGAGCTTGTTTTGGATGGGTTTGATCAGGTGATGGATGCGGGGCCTTTAGCGCGTGAGCCTTGTACGCGTTTGCTTGTAAAAATGACTGATGTGAAGCTTCATGAAGATTCTATTCATCGTGGTCCTGCGCAGGTCTATCCTGCTATTAGAGAGGCCTTGAGAGAAGCGATGATTGATGGTGGGGCTGTTATTTATGAGCCTATTCAGGTCTTGCAGATTGAATCTTTAGTAGAGCATCTTGGTGCGATTTCTAAGTTAGTAAATAATAAACGTGGTCAGATGTTGGATATGAATCAGGAAGGGAGTATGTATATGAATGTGAAGGCGAAGATTCCTGTTGCTGAAACATTTGGGTTGAGTTCTGAGTTACGAAGTGCGACTGAGGGTCGTGGAAATTTTTTTGTTCTTGATCAGATTTTTGAAAAGGTTCCTTCTGAGTTGCAGCCGAAGATTATTGGGATGATCAGGCAGAGAAAAGGATTGACTGAGAATCAGTAAGTTTTTTTAATTGAAAGAGGTTTTGAGTGTAATGAGTGGGTAGGTTTATAAATTTTTTCTTATGTTATTACTTTATGGAAGTAATTAAAAGGAGTATTTAAAAGAATCATGATAGATTTAGAGAAAAGTATTCAAAGAGAAATAAAAAAACTTCAGAAAGAAGGGAAGAAAATGTCAGAACAGACACGGGGAGGATTTTTTACGCGTCTAAAAAAATTTACTTGGATAGTACCTAAAAAAACCATTGCAGCAACCATCCTCTCAAGTATAATAGGAGGACTTACGCTTGCGCCACCGATTGGTGCTGGGATTATTTATGTTGCTGCGCCAGTCCTGGCGAAGATCCAGCCTGAGGAAGAAAGAATTATATCCATTCCGAAGGCGATGAAAAGTGATATTCAGATCTTCGCCAGAGATACTACCTATCTTGATTCTTTCACAGATAAAACAAGCGAAGAAACAAAACTTGAAGCGCTTGGTTATTCAAAAATAAATCCTTTTCTAACTGTTGCCACGCTCGCGGCAGAAGATCGAGAATTCAGAACGCATCATGGTCTGTCTTATCTTGGATTAACAAGAGCCTTGTATAGTATCGAAGCGAAAAAAATATTTCACAGAGGGAGAGAACAGGGAGGGAGCACGATTCTTGTGCAACTCGCAAAACTTCTTTCAGAAACAGGAAAAACAGAGGGGTATCGTTCAAAAATATATCAATATATTGATGCTGCTCGTATGGATCAGCAGCTTTCAAAAGATGAGGTTCTTGCGACATTTTTAAACAGAATTCATGTTGCTGGAGAAAAGGGAAAGGGAGGAACAATAGGTGTTGCGGAAGCGCTTAAGCATGATTTTAATATTCCTCAGGATAAAGCGACACTTCTTGAAGCGATAGTTTTTGCTGCGCAGCTTAAGGGGAGAGCAGAGTATAATACAACAGGTTCAAATGGAGAAAAAAATAAAGAGAATATGAAAAAGCTGAAAGCGAGAGCGCTTTATGTGCTTAAAGGAATGGATCTTGTTTTTCCAGATGAAGTGAAAGAAGCGAAAAAAAGATATGAAGGAACAGAACTGGATTTGGAATTAAAAAATGCGAATTTTGGAAAAGCAGAAGAATATTTAAATAAAGGAAGAGCAGGACATGGTCAAGGAGAGGTTCTTATAAAATTAGAGAAACAAAGAGAGAAATACAAAAATTTGAAAGAACAGGCTGGGGAGAAAGATGAAGAAGCAAAATATTTATACGAGAAATACAAAGAAGCGTATGAAATTTTCAGGAAAGAGAAACTAGAGAAAGAAACATTTCTTAAAACACAGGATACAGACATTTCTTTTGATAAAACAGAAAGAAGTTCGACAAAGGGAACTTTACAAGAACTTATTCAAAGAGAATTAAGAGAATTAGAAGATAAGAAAATAATCACGCTTCCTCTTCCTCCTGGTACAAAAATTTTTACGACGATTGATCAGGAGATGCATAATGCGCTTCATCAGTATCTCGAAGAGCAGGCAAGTTATGTAAGTATTAATCTTGAGGGTTATGAGCTTCCGAGGGGTGTGAAGGAAGAGAAGCTGAGACGTTTTAAAAAATTTAGTTCTTACGATGTAAAAATAACAGGAAAAAATGAAGACGCTCTTTTTGTAAAGGCTGGAACGCTTACTGGAACTGTATCAAGGGATGGGTTGAAAGATGTTGTTCTTGCAGAAGCAAGTCATGAGCGTAAGAAGCTGGTCTCAGAAAGAGAAGCTGAAAAGGATATTTCTCATTTTCTTAGAAAATTTAAAGTGGGAGATCTTATTCATGTGAGCACGAGAACGCTTGATGAAGAAGGGAAATCTGCGGGGCTTACGCTTCTTCAGTATCCTGTTTCGTTGCAGGGTGCGGGTATTATTATCGGAAGTGATGGGGGAATAAGAGCGGTAGCGGGAAATGTGTATGATAAAGGAAAACCGTTTAATCATCTTATTGCGGGAAAACAGCCAGGGTCAGCGTTCAAACCTGTTATTTATAAGGCGGCGTTTGAGTTGGGCTGGACAGAAACAAGTCTGTTGAATAATGCGCCGAGAAATTTTCCTTTTGAGGCTGAACGTGTGGGTGGAAAGACCATTCCAAAAAGTTGGAAGCCTGGAATTAATTTGAAAGAGTTAGAATCTGCTCGTTCAACAATTATAAAGGCCTGTCAAAATTCGGAAAATGCTGCGAGTGCTGATTTGTATGAAAAACTTTTTGACAAGGTGGATGATGAGCAATTTAAAGGTGTTGTTGAAAATCTTGAATATCATAGTACAGAGAAAGGAAGAGGAGAACCTTTTTTGAAAAAAGAGGAAGAGACAGAGGTAGGGTATGCGCGACGTATGAAGCAGGATCTTACTGTTGGGTTTGATGGCTGGCAAACGCAAGTTTTTGTTCCTATGACGAAGTTTAATGTCGCGAGAAGAAGACTTCTTCATACACTTCCTGAAGCAGAGGAACTTTCTCTTGTGCATTATGGCTATCATTATGAAGAACTTATTACAGAGATCAGGGAAAAAATAGCGCATCTTCAGCTTGGAGATTTGAGGATTGAAAAGTTAAGAGAGATGATTCCTTTAACAAAATTGAATTATCGCTATTTGCAAGAACATCTGGAGGGGATAGAAGCGACTATTGAAGAGATAAAGCACACATCTAATAAAGGAAGGTTTAATGAGCTTGTGAGAAACTATCTCTATCAGGGTGAGCAGGGAATTGTATATTGTGAAGATGAGCTTCAACTTCCAAGGATCAGTCCGGAAGAACTTTCTGGTCTGCCTAATTTAGAAGATACTTTGAAAACAGAAGAAGTACTTATCAATAATCATTTGAAAATAAAGTATGCTAAAAAATTACTTGAAGAGGCTGCTGCTGTAAATTTTGATGAACCGACACGTTTTGGAATCATCTCGCAACATCCTAATTTTCAGTGGAATCTTGTCTATGCGTATGTTAAAAGAATAGCAGAAGAAAAGGGTATATTTCTTCCTGAGCGTGGTGGGCCGGCGACAACGCTTGGTGTGCATAATCTTTCTCCTGAGAGTTTAGCGACGTTTTATTCTTTCCAGTCTAAATATCTTGTTGAGAAAATGACAAGTATAGATGGAACGATAATTTATAGTCATACTCAAGAAGAAAGACCGACTGGAAAAAGAGATATGCAACTTGTAAATATTCTTCGTTCTGTTCCTAGGTTTGGAACGGCAAAGTCTGTTGGAGGAGGAAGATACGAATTTCAAAGAGGTGAGCTGGTGTTTGTTCCCGCGGGGAATTATCATGTGAAAACGCCGGACTTGGATGATTCTGAGATGAGTCGAGAACAACCTTTTACTGCGTTTAAAACTGGAACAACAAATGGAGCGGAGATTGTGAGTAGTGCGGGATATTATGCAGATACACAGAATGGGGAAGTTTCATTAGAAGATCTTGGTACCTTCGCGGTTTTTGTTAGTAATTTTATTGGGAGAGAGGCTATGTATAGAACAATGAAAGGGGAAGAGACAAGGAGAGATCCTCAACCGATGAAGTATGGGAGTATAGATTTTTATGGTGGAAGTGTAGCTGGAGTTATTGCTTTTAATACAATAAAAACAAGGTATCCTGTAACCAATGATTTGAAAATAAGTGGAGCGCAAGTGATAGTTATTGATCCTGAGACTGGATTAGCTCCGAGGAATTGTGAGAATACTCCGACAGAAGAAAGCGCGTATTGTATAAGAGAGGGAAAAGTGTCAGGTTTGTTAAAGGTGTATAGAAACTAAATAATTTTAACTTCTTCTATATCGAAGTATTTTTTAACAAGTTCGTTGATCCAAAGAAGTCGTTCTCTGCTTCTTCCGAAGATTCTTCCTTTTACTTTGCTGTCTTTGCTTTCAATAAAGATTATTTTTCCTTCTTGTCGAACTGCGTCTGGTTTTTCAGGATAAATGAGGTTAAGAATAAATTTTTGCACGTCAGGAGAATATCCTATGAGGTGAATTTCTTTTTTTAGAGTGTCTTCAACTTTTTTTAATCCTCGGAGCGCTTTTTGGATGTTGCCTTCTTCTATAATGAAGATAAGAAAATTGTCTTTTTGTATTCTGTCTTTGACTTGCGCGCCTGTAATTTGTTCGAAGAGGTTTATTTGTTGGATGCTTTCGATTGTAAGTTTCATGTTTTATTCAAAACCGAGAGCGCTGATGGAGAAAGGTTTTTTGCAGAGTACGCCGAGTTCAACATTATTTTGTTCTAATGTTAAAATAATTATTCCTGCGTTTTTCGCGTATTTGAGGAGTGTGTCTTTGTCTTTGCAATTTTTTGCTAAGTAGAGTTTTTTTATTTCTCCTTTTCGAAGTTTTTTTAAGTTAACTTCAATGCCGATAAGTGGTGTGGCTTTTTTTAAATCTTGTTTTAATTCTTCTATGTTGTTCATTTTTTATTGCTCTTCATTACTAAACCTGGGAGTCCTGTTCCGAGTGGGACTGGTTGATTAATGATGACGTTTTCTACAACGCTATTCAAATCGTCTCGTTCACCGATGAGTGTAGCGTTGATGATATGTTTCATTGGTGTTTCAAAGCTTGCGCGTGCGAGTACTGATTCTTTTTCGCCTGTGATTCCTGTTCGTGTAACTCCTTTAATGACGCCGCCACGTGTCATAACATCCGCGAGGAAGATAATATGTCTTATGTCAATGTCCAGACCTTGATCTTTGATGACTTTGAGACTTTCGTTGATGATTGCTTTTCGTGCTGCTTCGATTCCTAAGACTTTAGCGATTTCAAAAACATCGTTGCTTGTGATTTTTGATTTATCTACTTCTTCCATAGCGAGTGCGTCTTCGATATTGGATCCTGCTGTATGGATAACGTATCCGTCATCATCTTTGATAGGTAAAACTTGGGTGATTCCTTTTAATCCTGCAATGTGAATGGTTTTGGCTTTTTCTTTAAGTTTATACAATTCAGAAAGTTTAATTTCATCTTTTCCTTTTAAACTTATGCTGTCTTTAAGTTCTTTGAGGGTGAGTGTTTTGAAGCTTTCTTTCAAACGGGTGAGGATATGGCTAAGTTTGATATCTGTGTCTCTCATTTTTTTCTTATCAAGAATGATTTCAATGCTTCCTTTCGCGACGTTGATAGAGATCTCTTCGGTGATATCTCCGAGTTTTGTTTCTTTTATTTTCATGGAGACTTCTTTGACCATTTCAGAAGTTTTAGAATACTTCGCTTTTAAGGGGAGTTTCATTTGTGGTGTGCTCGGTTTTTTTCTTGCGTCGAACACTTCGATTAAACGTACTAAACCTACTGTGACGTTCATCTCTGCAACTCCTGCGAAATGGAATGAGCTGATGGTCATTTGTGTGCTTGGTTCTCCAAAACTTTCAGCGGTAATGATACCTATTGCTTCTCCTGGTGCAATTTTAGCGTCTTCATAGAGCGTTTCTATTCTTTTGGTAATTTCTTGTTTCTGTTTCTCGTTAGGTTTGAATTTTTTAAAATGTTCTTCTAGTTCTTTTTGTAAATGTTCTGGAAGTGTGGTCATTTTTCTCCTACGATTTCTTTAACAATTCTGGTGACGTTTATTTTTCCGCCTTCTGTTTTGGAAACGTCTAATCCATCTTCGCCATAGATAAATTGGACTATATTTTCATTTGCGTCTCTAACAGTTCCGTCATAAGCTACTTTGATGTCTTGAAGAGCACTTGAGAGTCTTCTGTAGAGATATCCTGATTTTGGTGTTCTTAGTGCGGTATCCATAAGGCTGTCTCTTCCTGTGATAGCGTTCATAAAAAACTCTTCAGGTCCGAGACCATCTTTGTATCCCATCTTAATGAATCCTTTTGCTTTAGGAAGGAGTTCTCCTTTAGTGAAAACGCTGAGTGTGCGATGTCTGTATCCATTTTCAATTCTTTTTCCTCGCATTGCCTGTTGTCCAACGCAGGCTGCCATCATTGCGAGGTTGAGAAGGTTTCCTTTAGCGCCTGAAACTGCCATGATAATTGTGGGGTTGTTTTCGTCAGAGATTTCTGTGATGATTTCTCCTACTCTGCTTCTTGCTTTGTTTAGTGTATCAAGAATTTTTACTTCTACAGTATCTTCTATGCTTAAGCCGGGAAGACTTTCAAGTTCTTTGTTTTGGTATTGTTCAATGAGTTGAGCTACTCTTCGTTCGGCATTATAAATTGTTTCTTTGCATTTTTCTGCTATTTCGGTTGGAAGGTCTGTGTCAGCGATTGTTGTGGTAAATCCGTTACGAAGGAGTGCTTCAAGTCCAAGTCTGAAGATTTTTCCAAGGAGGTCGATACCTATATCTTGGCCGTATTGTGCGTAAAGTGCTCTGATAAGTTCTCCTTTTTCTTCGCCGATAGTGGCTTTATCAAGGTGTCCTTCGATGAGTATTCCTTCTTTGACAATGAAAGGTTTTTTGTTTTTTGTTTGTCCGACAAAATTAAAATCTTCAGGGAGAAGAACGCTAAAAATTTCTTTTCCTGTTACATTTTTTTTGAACTTTTCAAAACGTTCTTGGTTGTAGACGCCGATTGTGTGGAGTATTTGAATTGCGTCTTCTTTTGGAAATTCCATATTTTTTGTTAAGAGATAATTTCCTGTTATGGAGTCTGTGCTGCATCCGATAATGTTAAGGCCGTTTTTTGGAGTAATGATTTGTGTTTGTACTTGCATGAGGATTTCTGCTTCTGCGCGTGCTTCTTCTGTTTGGGGGATGTGCAGGTTCATTTCGTCTCCGTCAAAGTCTGCGGCGTAGGGGTTGCATACGCTTGGGTTGAGTCTGAATGATTTTCCGTGAAGGACTTTAATTTTATGTGCCATGATGCTCATTCTGTGAAGGCTTGGTTGTCTGTTGAAAACAGCGATGTCTCCGTCCATGAGGTGTCGTTCGACAATATATCCTGGTTGAAGTTCTTCAAGCAGTTGCTCGTGTGTTTCTTCAGTGATTTTTTTCTTTTTTCCGTCAGGGCGTAATACATAGTTGCTTCCTGGATATTTTTGAGGGCCGTTTTCGACAAATTTTTTTAGGTGTTTGATATTCCATTCTGTGACTCTTTCTGGGATGGTGAGTTCCATAGCGACACTAAAGGGGACACCGACTTCATAGAGTTCTAGTTTTGAGTCTGGGCTGATAACAGTGCGTGCGGCAAAGTTCACTCTTTTTCCTGCGAGGTTGTGTCTGAATCTTCCTTCTTTGCTTTTAATTCTTTCAGTGAGTGTTTTTAATGCTTGGCCTGATCTGTGGCGTGCTGGAGGGACTTGACTGATCTCGTTGTCAAAGTAAGTGGTCACATGATACTGGAGGAGTTCCCAGAGGTCTTCAACAATAATTTCTGGTGCTCCTGCGTTAATGTTTTCAAAGAGACGCTGATTAATTCTTACAATATCTCCGAGTTTGTGAGTGAGATCATCTTCGCTGCGTTCTCCTGTTTCTAGTGTAATAGAGGGTCTGATTGTAACAGGAGGAACAGGAAGGATAGTGAGGACCATCCAGTCTGGTCTTGCGTATTTTGGGTCTAAACCGAGTTTTTCTAGGTCTTCGTCTGTAATTCTTAAGAGTCTTGTGTGGATGTCTATTGGTGTGAGTTTTTTCTCATCTTCGAGATAGGTGGTAGGTTTTTCTAGTTTGATAGTAAATTGTTTGGCGTTGCAATGGAGGCATTTTTTTATGTTTTTAGAACTTTTAGTTTCTTTTTTTACAGGTTCTTCAACTGTTGGTAAAGGAGGGAGAACTATTTCTTCTTCAGAAGCAGCTGTTACTACTGGAGCTGGAGTTTCTTCTTCTACTTCTATTTTTATTTTTGTGTCTGTGAGTACTTTGCCGCATTCTCTGCATGTTGCTCTGAGTGTTGTGAGGATTACGTCAGCGTATTTTATGTGAATAAGTGGACGGGCGAGATCCATATATCCAAAATGACCCATACATTCTTTGAGGCTTCCACCGCAGGTTTTGCATCTTATTCCTGGGTCAATAACACCGAGGCGTACATCCATAAGACCTCCGTCTACTGGAAATCCTTCTTTATCATAGAGTTCTGGTGTTACGATTTTGGCACAGGCCATTTTTTTAATGATTTCAGGTGAGAAAAGACCGAATACGAGTGCGTCTACTTTTTTGTATACAAAGTTGGCCATTAGTATTTTCTCCCCAAGAGAAGTCTTGGATAAATGCATAATGCTTTGAGTTCGTCAATGAGTAGTTTAAAGGCGTAGGACATTTCGACACTGCTTATTTTTACACTGCTTCCGCATTTTGGGCAGTATTCTCTGTTTTTGAAGTTATCATAAATGGCGAGCATGCCACATTCTTCGCATATAAAGACTGTTGTTCTGTCTGAGTCGAAGCGTTCTTTTAATAAGAGTGAAGCTCCGTGCGCGACAAAGCAGTCTTTTTCCATTTCTCCAACTCTCAGTCCTCCACCTTGGCTTCTTCCTTCGATAGGTTGTCTGGTGAGGAGTTGTATTTTTCCTGTAGCTCTTGCGTGAAGTTTGTTCGCGACCATATGTTTAAGTTTGAGGTAGTACATATTTCCTGAATAGATTTTTGCTTTGAATTCTTGGCCTGTGATGCCGTTGTAAAACATTTCTGTTCCGTTTTCTCTGAAGCCGAGTTTTTTAAGCATTTTTCTTAAATCTTTTTCTGGGAGAGCGTCAAAGGTTGTCCCGTCGATATATTCTCCACTTAATGCTCCGACTTTTCCTGCGATAATTTCGATAAGGTGGGAGATGCTCATACGTGAGGGAATACCGTGTGGTGAGAAGATAATGTCAGGAGTAATACCTGATACTGAAAAGGGAATGTCTTCTACTGGTGCGAGAAAGCTTACAATTCCTTTTTGAAGGTGTCTTGATGCGAATTTGTCTCCTATTTCTGGAATTCTTTGATTTCTTAATCTGATTTGAACGAGTCTGTTTCCCTCTTCGTTTTCTGTGAGGAGAGTCATATCAACAATGCCATTTTCTCCGTGGTTTAGTGAGACAGAGCTTTCTCTTTTGATGTTTGCGGCGATGCTGAATTCTTCAAACTCTCCAAGGAAGCGGGGAGGACTGATCTTTCCGATTAAGACATCTTCTTCTTTGACTTTAGCGCCAGTGTAGACGATGCCATCTTCTTCAAGGAGTCTGTAATCTTTTTCAGATTTGTATCCTTTGACTTCTTTGTCTGGGATTGAAATCTCATCGACAAGTCCACCTTGGTAACGAAGTTCTTCTGTTGTGAAAGGTTTGAAATAACTTGAACGTGCGAGTCCTCGATCAACTGAAGCTTTGTTTAGGATGATTGCGTCTTCCATGTTATATCCTTCATAACTCATGACTGCGATAACAATGTTTTGACCTGCTGGATGTTTGTCGAAGCTGATCACGTCGTGCATAAAACTTTTTGTGATAGGTATTTGTGGATAATGGAGAATGTTAACATCGGTATTCATTCTGAGTAAGAAATTTGTAGCATACAAACCGAGAGCTTGTTTTTGCATCTTGCTTTCTTTAATAAGTTTAGATCCTGGGCCATAGTTTGCGTAGGGTGTAAGGCTTGTTAATAATCCAAGAATAACAATAGCGCCAATTTCTTGATGAGTATGTTCTTTTGTGACATCTTCATCGTTAATTGCGATGTAGCAGTTTTCTTCTTCAGCTGCGTCTATATATTCGATAATACCTTCTTTGACGAGCTTTTCCCATTTTATTTCCCCGTTTTTTAAATCTTCGATATGTTTTTCAGTAAGTTTTGATTTTCCTCCTTCAAGCACGATGAGTGGTCTTCTTGCTCTGCCTCTTGTTGAGTCGAGCAAAATTTCATCCATTTCTTCATCGTAGGTAAAGTTAAGTTCAAGGGGGAGTGCTCCTCTTCTTCGTTCTGCTCTAAATTGTTTCACAAAGTCTTTTGGATGTTCTGCCGTTCCAATGAATTTTTCGTTTAAAAAAATATCAGTCATTGTTTTATCCTATTATTTTTAGTCCTATACCTTCTAAAGCTTTTTTGAGTTTTTCTTCTGCGATTTCTCCTCTTGAAATAGTGCACATAATCGCGAGATTTTTTCTTAATCCAATTGATGTTCCTTCTGGAGTTTCGATAGGGCACAGTCTTGCCCAATGGCTTGGATGTAACGCTCTTGCTTCGAAGTTTTCTTGTGTGGCGGTAAGCAGAGAGTTTACTCTTAAGAGGTGGGAGTATGCTGATAAGATATTTGTTCTGTCAATGTTCTGGCTTATTCCTTTTCTTCCTCCAGTCCATGATCCTGTTGCTAAGGCGCTTTTAATATTTGAACTGAGGAGTTCATCTCTGATGATGATTTTGATGGATTGGAATTTACCTCTTTTTACAAGTCTTTGAAAGTTATAGAGTATGTCTTGAACAAGACTTCTCATGTTTGTGCGTATGAGGTCTTCAAACATGTCTCCTGAGAGTTTGAGTCTTTTGTTCATATAATGGTCTTTATCTGACATTGGTTTGTCTTCTTCAGAGATAAGGAGGAATCGTTTGATGAGTTTGCAGAGGTTGTAGGCTTTGGTCATTCTGTCTTTTGCTGTTAATCCTAAGTGAGGGAGCAGATATTTGTCGACTTGTTCTCTTGCTTTTTCTAGTTTGATTTCTTTGGTGGAGGTGACGCCTATTTTTTTTGCTAAAAATTCAAGCGCGTCTTCTTCTGTTTTTAGTTCTGCAGAGTCGTATAAGTTAATGAGTATTGAGTCGTAGATTTTATCTTGGCCGCAGATGAGGCGTGTGATTTCTTGATCTTTGATAAGACCGAGAGCTTTGATGACTGAGATCATGGGGATTCTTCTGAATCTGGTAAAGCTGAGATAGAATATACCATCTTTCATATGTTCGATAATGTGGGGAATTCTATAACTTCCCATTTCTGAGAAGACTCTTCCTACATATTCACTTGGGCCTGAGCCTTTTTTTTCTATAAAGAATTTGTTTGATGCGAGGTCTTCTACAGTGATCATGACACGTTCGTTTCCGTTAATGATGAAATATCCTCCAGGATCTTCAGGATCTTCTCCGTGTTTGATAAGTTCTTCTTTTTTAAGTCCATTTAAGTGGCAGTATTTTGATTTGAGCATGATAGGAAGTTTGCCTATCATTGTTGTGAAACTTTCACGTTGGACTTCATCTACATAGGCGCTGACTTCTAAAAAGATTGGTACTGAGTAGGTGAGATTTCTGAGTCTTGCTTCACTTGGGTAGACATCTCTTTTGCTTCCATCTGCTTCAATAATACTTGGTTTTTCTATCCATATTTTTTTGAGTTTGATAACAAAACTTTCTACTTCCTGTGGAATGATAGTTGGTATTATATCTCCGATTTCATCTATTATTTTTTGTAAACCTTTTTCTATAAAATCATTGAAGCTTGCGATATTTGCTTCTACAAGGGGGTATTCCCGAAAATAGCTTGCGATAAGGTCTTTATATCCTTTAACCATTAAATAACCATCCTGTAAAAGATTGTTTCTCCGACTGTTGAACTTTTTCTTAGAATTTTAATAACGTCTCCTTGTTGAAGGTGAAGATCTTGAATTGCAGGATCATTTGCGAGAATTTGGGGGAGTTGGTTGAGTGAGATGTTAAAGGTTTTAAGAATTGTTTCTTTTTCTTCCTCAGTAAGTTTTACGTGCTTTGGCACGAGGAAGTGTTCTGAAATGTTGAATTTCTCTTGTTCTTCCATTTTTTGAGTATGCGGGCCGGAAGGGATTTGAACCCTCGACCACCTGATGTCTTCTCAGCGTGAGTAAAAGTTTCACCAAACGGGACAGTATTTGTTTTTTTCTTGAGTGTGACCGATGCTATGAGCAGTGAAGCGTTCCCCACGCAACCTTTTTTTTCTCTTTTTTTGCTGCCTCGTTACAGATGCTCTACCAAGCTGAGCTACCGGCCCATGAGCATAGTTCTCCCTAGACTTCTTAAAGCAATGAAAATTTTTGCTTTTTATGTCTAGAATGATACATAAATCTTGAGAACAACGGCTTATTTATAAATCTTACGTTTTTTTTTCCGGAGATTTTTTATATTTTTGCTGTAAGAGGTGAAATGATGGAAGACGTTTCTGATTTAGAAGGGAGGATGGGAAAAGCTCTAGCTGTTTTTGATCGTTATACTGTGAGAATGTTATCTGGACTTCCACTTGGAGAAGGGGTGGAACATGCTAAGAAATACAGAGAGAGACTCTTAAGATTAGAGAATGAGAAAGATCGGTATGAGTTGCTTACAGAATATTTTTTATCTTTTCAGAGTATAGATTTGAATCCTAAAAAAGAATACGCAAAAAGAAAAAATGGGTAAGACTATGCTTTCTTTGCTGTGAAGAGCATTCCTACTAATCCTATAAGTGCGATGATTGCTCCCCAGAGAACGTGAGAGAGCGTAGTTGATGCTAGAAGTTGAAGAGAAGGAGACATTGACATTGTGGTGTGATCATGAAAGGCATGAGGTGAAAGTGCCCAGAACCATCCTATACCCATAATAAGTGCAAAGGTGTAGTAAAGAATTTTGTGAGTGTTCATAAAAATAAAAAGCGGATAGATTCACTTATCTCCATTCAAATAATTCCCCTGTTTCCAGTTTGTAGTCACAATCTTTTCCATAACGGTTTTCATCTCATTTAAATTCTTGTTCTACTCTTTTAATTAATTCGACTTTAATATTTCCATATTTTTTAAAAATTGCTTCTGTCCAAAGCTTATCATCTTTTAAAAAGAGTTTAAAGGCTTGTGCTTTAGGATTGTAAGATTCTATGGAGGGATTTTCACCGATTAGCCAGCGTTTAACAATTTCTTCTACCATGATGGTGTAGTCACCTAAAATAGTGTCCGCTTTTATCCGAAGGTTGTCAGCTTTTGTTAATAAATCAAAACTTTTTGTTCTGAGTTTAGATCTTTGTTGCCTAATAAGATTTAGATTAAGAATGTTTTTTTTCATTTTATATATCCTACAAGAGTATTGTATTAGTTAGATTTATTTTTTGTTGCATTTTAAAAAAAATGGGCTTAGTCAGCCCACATTGCTACTCCTAACGAGACAACACCGATAATTAAATGTAGGATGTGAAATGCAGTGTTGAATCCTAGCCAGTCTGTTGCGATAACGCTTACTCCTGGGATAAAACCGATTGCTCCTACGACGAGCGCTACAATTCCTAAAACTTTATTTGTCATTTTTCCTGGTTTCCAGATGACAACGCCTCCACCGAGTAAGTGGATGATATTTGAATAGATATTTACTCCTAAGATACCTAAAACAGGATTTTGAAAAAAACCGAGAACTCCTACAAGAGCAACAACTGCTCCTATAACCTGAGAATATGTTTTGTTTATGTTTGCTATTGGACCCACCTCCATAAAATGAGTTGTCTTGTTAGAGTGTAAAGGATTAATAAATATTTGGATTTTACATTTTAAATTTCAATCTTGGAAAAGGAGTATGCTCCGATGAAAGTAATTAGAAGGGTGATTGTTGTAAGGATAAGTAAATCTGAAAAGAGTCCGAAGCTTGTGAGTCCTGTAAGTGTTCCTCGTAATCCATCCACACCATAAGAGAGAGGGTTGAGTCTTGTTAGGTAATAGATAATTGTAGGTAGTCCCTCGAGTGGAAACAGAGCTCCTGAAAGAAAGAATAGAGGCATGATAAGAAAGTTCATGATAATGGGAAATGCTTGCATGTCTTCCATTTGTGATGCGACTGCTGTTCCTAAAGCGGTGAAAAGTGTTGCGATGAGGAACATAAAGATGAATGCGAAAAAAAGATGGATAATGCTAGCTGGTCGAAAGCCGAAGAACAGGCAAAGGAAAAAAACAACGATGCCTTGGAGTGTTGCGACTGTTGCTCCTCCGAGTGTTCTTCCGAGCATGATTTCTGTACGAGAAACTGGTGCTACAAGTGTTTCTTTTAAAAATCCGAATTGTCTGTCCCAGATGACTTCGATGCCTGCGAACATGGCTGTGAAGAGGATGCTCATTGCGATGACTCCTGGTGCGAGGAATTGCATGTAGTTTCCTCCGCCTGCTTTTTGGTAGATGGGTGCGAAGCCGAAGCCGAGCGCGATTAAAAAGAGAAGTGGTTGTCCGAGTGATCCTATCATTCTTGATCTTGATCGCCAGTATTTTTTGATTTGGCGTAGCCACATGATTCCAAGACCGTTCATTTTCTCCCCCAGATTTTGTTTGCTGTGCGCATTCTTTCTTTTGCTGAAGAGTGTTCTTCTCTTATTGAATTTCCAGTGAGTTTAAGGAATGCTTCTTCGAGGGTTTTGGTTTGGGTGTTGTGAAGGAGTTCTTTGACGCTTCCTTGGGTTAAGAGTTTTCCATGGTCGATGATTGCGACTTTGTCTGCGATTTTTTGTGCTTCTTCCATGTAGTGCGTGGTAAGAAAGATGGTCATTTTTTCGTTTTTATTTAATTCTTTGATATAAGTCCAGTGATGGTTTCTTGTTTGGGGATCTAAACCTAGTGTTGGTTCGTCTAAGAATAATATTTTTGGATGGTGAACAAGTCCTCGCGCGATTTCTAGTCTTCGTTTCATTCCTCCTGAGAAAGTTTTTACAAAATCTTTTTTTCTATCCCAGAGTCCAACAAAGTTGAGTAAGTATTGGATTCGTTCTGCTCGGAGTTTTTTTGGAATGTGATAGAGGACTGCGTGGAATTCCATATTTTCATAAGCTGTTAGTTCGTCGTCTAAGCTTGGATCCTGGAAGACGATGCCAAAAGATTTTCTTGCATCTTCTTGTTGGTGAATGGGGTCAAAGTTGTTAACGTGTAAGGTTCCTATTGTAGGGTGTAAAAGGGTAGTAAGCATTTTTATGGTTGTTGTTTTTCCTGCACCGTTTGGTCCTAAGAATGCGAATATTTCTCCTTGCTGAACATTAAAAGAAATGTTGTCTACTGCCACAAATTCTTTGAATTTTTTTGTAAGATTTTTTACGGAGATTGCGAGTGTTTCAGAAGAGTTTTGTTTCATTAAAGAAAATATTTTTGTTCTTTATTATAAGGTTTATCCTTTAAAAAAATAGATTTTTTGAAGATTAACCTATAAGAACTTTATCTGGAATGCCATAGCTTCGCATTATTAGATAGCTGTCGTATAAATCTTTATCAAATTTTTTTAAGTCATTAGAAAAGCCAGAGAGTATATCAAGTGCCATAATTCCTTCACGTAATCTATATTCTAAATCAGGATTTTCTTTTTGAAATCTTTGAAAATGTTCTGTCGCTCGATATACTGGTCCTATACCTGTTGTATAAAAATAGAGAATGAGATTATTATATGATGGGTTAGGATTTCGAAAGGTGAAATCTTCAAAGTTAAGAGGTTTTGACTGTTTTGAGAGATCGCTCATATGTTTTATTCAGTGAAGAGAGTTTATTTAATTTTATTCTTTTTAGTGGTGAATAGATAGTTATCTGTTAACAAACCAGAGAAAGATTTTGTCTGGTAAGATTTTTCTAAAAAAGAGAATGGTTGAAGAGTATCTTCCTGCTGGGTAGCGTAGTTTTTTATTTTTGTCTGTTGCTGCTTCATAAATTTTTTTAGCGACTGTTTCTGTACTACTGCCTTTCCATTGAGTAAGTTCTCGCACTTCTTTAAGGGCTTTAGCGTAAAATTGATCCCTGCTTTGAGGAATGATTTTGTTTTTTAAGAAGTTGCTTTGTGTTGCTGAAGGTTCTATGATTTTTACAAAGATATTGGTTTTGCGTAATTGGTAAGAAAGAGATTCGCTGAGTGCTTCGAGTGCGTGTTTGCTTGCGGAATAATATCCTATATCTAAAGTGCTGAATTTTCCAAGGATGCTTGAAATATTAATAATCACTCCGGAGTTTCGTTCGCGCATTCTTGGGAGGAATTCTTTGATGATGTTTACAATGCCAAAGAAGTTAGTGTCGAATTGTTTTTGGATTTCTTCTTCGCTTGCTGTTTCTAAGGGTCCGAAGAGTCCGTAGCCTGCGTTGTTTACAATCACATCAATTTGTCCAAAGAGTTTTTCTGCGCTTAATCTGGCTTGATGAATTGTTTTTGGTTGAGTAACATCGAGAGAAAGTACAAGAACGTTTTTTTCCCAGTTAAAGGTTTTAGCATTTTTAGGATCTCGCATAGTTGCGACGACATTCCATCCTTTTTTGCTGAAAAATTCTACTGTTGTCTTGCCTATACCTGAGGAGCTTCCTGTAATAAGAATGGTTTTCATCACTCTTTTTTAGGGAGTAGGTGTTATTAAAATTATTGTATAAATAGTTTATAATAGAAAAAATCTAATTTTTAAAAAAGAGTTCTCTAGCATAAGTTTTTTATAGGAGATGTCTTTTCTAGAAAGAGTAGGTGAAAGAAAATTGGAAAACGAAACAAGTCAATCTGTAAATAAAGTTCAAGAACAGTATACACCTTTAGTTCAGGATCATCATGGTGCTTCTTTACTTAATAAGTGGGGTATTGGAATACTTGGAGTTATTGCTGTACTTTTAGTAGTCAATCAGTTTTTGATTATGTCTGTTTCTG
>JAHFKM010000063.1 GCA_023245385.1 archaeon | reverse complement strand
TTCTGGAAGAACTAACGCGCCGTTTTGTAATCTACTTTTAGGATTGAGTTCTCGTAGGTGTTGAGCGCCGAGAATTATTTTCATATTTCCTTGAGTATCGTATGCTGGAGCGTCTCCAGTGTCAAAATAATTATTCCACCACGCGTCTCTTACTTCTTTTGGAACATTGCTATCAAGAACGTCTAGTCTTCGTTGCATTAAACCTGCTACGGAGATTGGGAGTCTGCCCTCTTTGATGAGTTTAGGCATTTGTTCAATGTTGCTGCCGGAAAATGATTTATACTGTCCAGGTTCGTTTAAGGTTAGTTGGCTCATTATTTAATAGTCTCCAAATTGTTTAGTTTAGAAGAGTGGGACTTCTTTATTAATCTTGCTATTGTTACTACTATTGGATAGTTTAATAATTGGGGTCTAACAAAATATAACTTTTAAAATTCCCCAGGTCTTCTTATCAGACTCTTCACTTATCTACCCATCGCAAACTTAGATAATAAATCCCCAACCGCAGGATCATACTCCATAATTCTTCCACCACCAGTAGTGTGACTAGAAGCTTGCTGAGGCTTTAGAGATTGCTGAACAGGCTGAGGCATTGGCTGCTGCATTTGCGTAACTGTCGCCTGCGGTACAACTACTTTATTCTGCTCTCTCTTTGTAATTAACTCTTGTAAAGAACCTACTAATCTTTTCAAGTCATCAAGACTTTCTTTCTCTGTATCAAATTTTATACTGACTTGCATATACTCTTTTTTCTTGTTGAACTCCTATAAAAACTTTTTTACTTTTCAGTATCCATTCCTCTTTAGACCCTGAGACGATTCATTAGTGACAAGAAAAGTTAATATACTTATTTTAGAATCCAAGATTCTATGAAGTATATTCTTACAGAAAAGCCAAAAAATGTTATTATGCTCCAAGGATTCCCCTCACTCGGACTAGTAAGCACCATCACTCTCAAATATCTCATGGATCACTTAGATACTCACGAAATAGGCTACATCGAATCTGAAAACCTCTTACCTCTAACCGCAATCCACAAAGGAAAAATTGTCAATCCTATCACTCTTTACTACAACAAAAAATACAACCTCGTCCTAGTACAAGCAATCACAGAAGTTACCGGATTTGAATGGCAAATTGCAAGCACTATCCATGACATCGCAAAAGAACTCAAAACAAAAGAAATCCTCGTCATAGAAGGCATGCCCCCCCATGACAAAGAAAATGTAAACATCTACTACTACTCAGAACACAAAAAAATGAAACATATCAAAGCACTTGAAGAAGGAATAGTTATGGGATCAACAGCAGCTTTACTCTTAAAAAGTAAAGATGTTCCTGTTACCTGCATCTTCGCAGAAGCACACTCCCAACTCCCAGACTCAGACGCAGCAGCAAAAGTCGTAGAAGCACTCAATGGATACTTAGGAATAAAAGTAGACTCAAAACCCCTCCAAGAAGCAGCACGCAAATTCGAAACTAATCTCAAACAATTTATCGAACGAACCAAAGCCAAAGTCGTTCCAACCACCCAAGCTCCTCAAAAAGAAATGAACTATATTGGTTAATCTTTTACTCTGTAAACTCTTTTAGGACTTTGTAAAAATTCTCTCATCTTTTCATATGTTTTCTGACGAGGCGATCTTTTTCCTTGTACATACAAAGTAATTGTCGAAGGATCAAGACCTAGCTCTTCTGCTAACTCTCTTTGACTCTTCCCAGAATTTGTAAGATACTTACCTATCAAAGCAGCAAGCCCCACTCTATCTTTACGCTGTTCCTCTCTTTCATAATCTTCTCTTTTCGCTTTTTCCTCAAGAGCCTTATTTTCTTCAGTCCCATACCTTACTTCTTTTACATACAGAATTTCAAGTATCTTCTCAAGCCTCTCTCTTGAAGGAAATCTTTTCCCTTGTAGGTATAACCTCATTATCCTTTCTGTAACATTCACCTCTTCTGCTAAATTACTTAGACTCTTTCCAAATTCATTCAATCTTTCATAAATCATCTTTCCAAGTTCACTCTTCTCCGAAGGTTGCGAACGTTTTTTAGTGATATATTTACGACGTTCAAAACGAGAATTGAATCCATCTCTTTGAGCAAGGTAATCATAATACCCTATATAAGATGCGAATTCTCCTTTAGCAATTCTTCTATATATACGAGCGGTTGTAACATGCACTCCAGCTTCTCTTGCTATTTCCTTTGTGGACAAACCCTCTTGGATAAGCTTTTTAATCAGAGCCTTTGTTTTATCCGAATCTCTCTCTCCCATTTCTTTGAGCAAAACATAAAAATTTTTAAAACAATCTTTTTAAAGATCCGTGATTCTTCCGGAAATTTCTCAGCAAAGTTCTTAAAGAAAAATTTACATTTACCTCTCTATGATTGGAAAATATCTCAGAAAAGCACTCACCATTGCAGGCATTGTCTATTTTACACATATCAACTATTACCGAATAGAAAAAACACTCAACACCTTCAAATATATCTCAACCTCTCCAGAACCAGGATTTGTCGAAAACGAACAAGCCTTCGACCTCCGCATCATTTACGAAAGAAACCACAAAGGTACTCTCGAAACTTACCTAAAAAATGATGGTAAAGTCTTACCCATTCTTAAAAGAGACTCAGGAATTCTGATAGGAACAGCAGAAGAAAACTTCAAAAATTTTTCTGAAAAAGAAAGAAAAACATTGTGCTTAGAAAAACTCACAAAAAATGAACCAATGAAAGATCCAGATACTTACAAACAGGTCATTGGAAAAATGTGGGATATTTGGGCAAAAAAAGAATAAAACCGAAAGAATCACGGAAATTTTCCAGCAAAGTTCTTAAAAAAAACTTTTCAAATAACTCTTTATGACTGAAAGAGGTGATCTTAAAAAATATGTTGATGATCATTTCGCAAAAGAACGAGAACTAAAATACCTCTTATCCCCCACCTCATCTCCTCCGGAAACAAAGGGGTTAGAAAAATATGTAAACACAACTTACCACAAGATGATGAAAAACAGTGAACTAGTTTTCGCTCCAAACAAAGACATTGTTCGCAAAAGCCTAGAACTCACCAACTCTTTTCATAGTCAAGAAGAAAAAGCGAAAATTCTCCACTTATGGGTCTATACTACTATCACTTACATTAAAGAAAAGATAGGAGGCAAATTAAACTACGGAACAGCCAGAGAAATATTTGAACGAAGATATGGCGTCTGCGTAGATAAGGCAATACTCTATATTGTAATGGCAAGAGCAGCAGGACTTGAAGCAGGCTATGTTTCAAATGGAAAAAACCACGCTTATGCTTACACACTAATCTCAGGAGAAAAAATTCTTGTTGATCCTACAGAACAAAATGGATTTGATGTTTCTTACCAACCAAATTATTTTGAATCAGATAAACTAACAAATAAAACAATCCTTACTATAAAGACTGAAGGAAGAAGAATACAGAAAAAAAGAAGACTACTCAAATGTCAAGTTGGAATAGGTTTACTTCTCGGAACTTACATTGCCGCTCACCCAGAACTTGACGCTCCTCATTCAGAATTTCAAGATACTCATTTAAAACTTAAACAAGATTTTGAGAGAAAAATCAATACCTCCACAAAACAGGTCAAAGATATGAATAAAAAAATAATATTAAATTTAGAATATTTCTTTAAAAATTCCTCACCTGTTCAATTTTATAAAACTCTTTTTCCTTTAAAACAAGAATACAATAAACCTCTTCTTAAGAAAAAAACACAATCCCCTCTCAGAAAAGCTAAACCCTCAAAATTTCCCACACCTCAAAAAAAGGATATTCTAAAAAATTATTTCCAGAATCCTGAACAAACACAAAAATTCCTTTGGCCTGTAAAATACTAATTTAATAAAAACTATTATCTGCTTAGAAACTTTGTTAAGGAATAAATAAAAGACTCACCCCAAGATTTGTTTCGTTCCTCTCACCTTCCCTTTCATATTTCCAAAAAACACCCGCACTAAGAAATTCAGAAACTACTACTGCTCCTTTCAACTCAGTTCCGTTCAATCCACCTAGCAACACTTTCCCCTCAAACTTCACCTTTTCTCCTTCATAGCCTAACTTTGGTTGAAATGAAGCACGATCAATTTTGCTGTGTCTATTAAAAGAGCTTTCAATTCCAGCTCCAAACATCACTCCATTCTCAAGAATATATGAAGCACCACCAGTTACCTGCCTCCCCCACTTCTCAGGTTCAGCAATTGTTCCAGGACTTGTTCTTAATTCAGTCTCAAGATCCAGACGCACAGTCTCTCCATACAAAGCATTTACCCTTAAACTTATTTCTCTCTCTTCCGCTCTCACTACATTCGCTTCACTATCAAAACCATACTTTCCAAAAACAGCAACTTGCAGCTCTCCCCCGAGAACTCTCCCTCCAATGCCAATCCCAGGAAAAACTTTTTTATCAAATGAATCCAGACTGAGCTGCGCTCTCAATTCCAAATAAGAAGTGCTTGTCTGAGTTAATAGATTAAGATTATATTCAGTACTCTCCGCACGATAATACTCATTTTCTCTCGACCCATTTACTGTCCTATGATCCACTCCTACCCCTACATTCACTCCTAGTTTTGGAGCTTCTTCAGCAAGAAGATCATTTTCAAACATACAACTTAGCGCGATCATTGAAAGCAATTTTTTTAAGGTTTTCATTCT
>JAHFKM010000062.1 GCA_023245385.1 archaeon | reverse complement strand
TCTCCCCTTTGAATTGCTAGCTGATACTGAAGCAAAAGTCTGTAAATTATACGAAGTATGGGGAAAAAAGAAGTTTATGGGACTCGAGTATGAAGGAATTATAAGAACAACATTTTTGATCGATAAAGAAAACAAAATAAAAGAAATAATCAAAGAAATACACTGTACTACCCATGGAAACGATCTCTTAGCAAAGTTTTAATTTCGGAGTTTAAGAAGATGTCAGATGTGGTTATAAAGAAAGGGAAGATTTTTGGAAAAGGAGTTTTTGCAAAGAGAAGTTTCAAGAAAGGTGAAGTTGTTATAAAATATCAACTCAAACCATTAACTCAAGAGGAATTTGAAAAGCTTCAGAAAAAAGAGAAATATTTCACTCATGAGCATTGGGGCGTAATGTATCTTTATTCATCTCCTGAGAGATATGTTAATCATTCTTCCAATCCAACGACAATTCAGGATCATAAGAAGAGATGTAATCTTGCTTTAAAAGATATCAAAAGAGGAGAAGAAATAACTACTGACGCTGCAAAGGATGACATTTCTTAACAAAGCCAAAAGATATTTAAAGCTCAGTCTTTTCCCAGAACAATGGCAATTACACAAAAACGTTCAAGAAGAAAGAGCACTGGAGGAAGATACAAATCTTCTGTAAAAAAACTTGCTAATTTTGGAAGTGTTCCTATTCATACCCTTGTCGGAGAATTATCAAAAAAACAGAAGCGCTCCATGGGAGGTCATATAAAACAGGTCTTATTTAAAATTAATAAGGCGAATATCTATGATCCCTCGAAAAAGAAAACATCCCTAGTAGAAATTAAGAAAGTTGTTGACAATCCAGCAAATAGAAATTTTGTCAGAAGAAATATTATCACAAAAGGTGCGTTAATAGAAACTGCTTTAGGAAAGGCAAGAGTTACGTCACGTCCCGGTCAAGAAGGTCTTGTAAATGCTGTTCTTGTAAAATAAATCTTAAAACTTTTCAGATTCAGTTGGTTTTTTAACCTTTGTTTTTTTCGGTGTTTCATCTTCTTTAATTTCATTTTCAGGAGATTTTATTTCAGGAGCCTTCTTTTCTTTTGGCCCGAGAATAATAATAAGAATGAGGAGAACAATGATCACTGCGATGAAATATTTGAGATAAGGATCTTTTTTAGGAAGATTCGCTTTTTCTTCTCCTGTTGCAGGAGGAGTGCTAAAATTATTCTTTGATGGAATATATCGCTTTGAAATGAGTGGAACAGTGAGTTTTAGAACAACATACTGATTTTCTTTGATATCATTTGTATGATAGATTGTTTCTTCGATGAAAAATACAGGAATATTATCCTTGATCTCTATTTTTGTCGGTTCTGTTCCAGGAGTGAGACTAATATCCTTCTCGATTCCTGTTTCTTGTTTAACATGAACTGACGCTTGCCCTTCCTGGTTGATATTTGTGAGCATGATTGTACTACTTGTCTGTCCAATGTTTGCCGTTATTGTATTCCCCCTATAAGTTCTTATATTAACAGAACTATACTCTTCTAAAGAGAATGTATAATTTTCTCCAGCATTGAGAATAATATTGTGCGGATCAATAATTTTAGCTGCTTCTATGCTTAAACTAAGAAGGAGGACAGTAACAATAAAGGGAATCATTATTTTCTTCATAAAATCCTAAAATTTATCTTGTTTATAAGGATTTCTTAATTCTGATATTCATAACCTAACAGGTTATATTCATGTTTTAAAGGGAAAGAAAAAGATTTGATTCTTAAAGAAATGGGTAGGAAGGTTTATATAGGTGGGATTATACTTCTATATAAATGTTTTTATGAAGTTATTGTGTGGTGGTTAACTTCATTTAGTATTAAGGGAGAAAAATGCCAGCAGAATACGCACGAAAATGTCCTGAATGCGGAGGCTCAAACCTCATTGTTCAGAAAGACCGAGGTGAGGCAATTTGTAATGATTGCGGTCTTGTAATCGAAGAAAAAATGATTGACTTCGGTCAAGAATGGAGAGAATTCAGTGAAGATCAAGCTTCCAAGAGAAGAAGAACAGGAGCTCCTTTAACTTACACTAAATTCGATAAAGGTTTAGGAACCGACATTGGTCAAAAAGGAGACATTTACCAATTAAACGCAAAAGGAAAAAATAAGTTTTTTAGATTAAGAAAATGGCAACACAGAATTTCTACCGCAATCGAAAGAAATTTAAAATTAGCCCTAGCAGAACTAAAACGTGTTTCTTCCTATTTAAAATTACCAAAATCTGTCGAAGAGGAAGCTTCCAGAATCTATACTATGGCAGTCCAAAGAGGATTAGTAAGAGGACGTTCAATGGAATCTGTAGTCGCTGGTTCTTTGTATGCTTCCTGTAGACGTCATGAAGTCCCGAGAACATTAGATGAACTATCTGAAGCTTCAGGCATCGATAAAAAAGAAGTAGGAAGAACATACAGATTTATCACAAGAGAACTTGGAATCAGAATCTTGCCAAGTAACCCTATTGACTATTTACCCCGCTTTGTTTCAGCCTTGAAACTATCAGCCGAGACACAGTCAAAAGCGATCGATATTTTAAATAAAGCTCGCGAAGCTGAACTAACTTCCGGTCGTGGCCCAACAGGAATCGCTGCTGCTTCACTGTATGTCGCTGCCCTGATGAATAATGAAAAACGAACACAAAGAGAAGTTGCTGATGTCGCAGGCGTGACTGAAGTTACCATTAGAAACAGATATAAAGAATTGTTAAAAGAACTAAACCTCAAAGACAAGATTAAGAAAAAAATTAAAGAACTCGGTCTTGAAGGTGGAGAAGCAGGAGATCTGGAATAACCTTTTACTTCTTTTCACAACGAAAACGATTGATACTAGTTATATAATTCAAAATTTAGGAATAACCTTAATCAAAGTGAACTTCTTGAATCAACCCTCAATGAGCAAAAATTAATTGTCACTTCTTTGGAAAGACTTGTTCAACACGCTCAATCTTCTGAACGAGGTGTTCCTACAAATCTTAAAGTGATTTATACTCTAGCCTCAAATGTTTACAAAAATTTACTTGAATTTAAAGAAGAATATCTTTCTCATATAGAACGTTCACGCGTAGAACTTGATGGAATAATCCAAGAAGTAGTACTTATGAAAAAGATCTTAGAAAACACCACTCCCCCAAAATAGATACTATCCTTCTTAGCATTTTTTACTTCCGTAAAATATACGGTTTTTGCATAACAATGTTTATAAAAAGCTGTTTCTCTCTTTGTAGTATGGATCTTGTTGCATGTTTAAGTACTGGAAAAGGAACATGGGGTCACGTTTCTCGCTTAATTGCGGATCAAGAATGGGAAAATATTTATTTAATCACAAACGAGTTTGGGAAGGAGAATTTCACTCCTGCAAAGAAAGCGAATTTTGTCCTGGTAGATACCCGTCGTGGGACTGAAGAACTGCGTGATGAAATTAAAAATCAGTTAAAAGGATTTTTAAAAGGAACTGAGCTCGCAGTAAATCTTGTTTCAGGTACTGGAAAAGAACATATGGCCGTGCTTTCCGCTTTGTTACAATTAGGCTTCGGTGTTCGTTTTCTTGCTCTGACAAAAGATGGTATCAAAGAAATATAATACTTGTTTAGCTCCATCAAACAGAGGTTGAGTCTAACTCCTTTCAGATTAAAAGTTTTAAGAATTTCAGAAGAGAGGATCAAATTGAGCTCTGATTAGAAAAAATTTCAAGACCGAACTAAACACCTACAAAACATAATAATCTTTATTAACCCCCTTCTCCACAAAAAGATAATGAGTATTTTCGACATTTTCAAAAGAAGAACATTAAAAATGACTGTTGTTAATTTATTACTCGCTGCTGGAATTTCAAGTCTTTCTGAAAAACAAGCTCTCGCCGCTTCTCCTGCTGATGTTAAAACAGCAATTATTGCTCTTGGTAAAGCTGATGATTGGGTAAAAGAACATCCTCATGTTTCTCAGCAAGTAAGAGCTATGAAATTAGCTACCGCGAAAGCGAACCTTTTCAAAACAGTTGAAAAAAATGTAGAAGAATTATATACAAAAGCAATGAAGAATCCGAAAAACATCACCAACGCTCAAATAAAAGCTGTTTCCGCAGGTGTGCAGATTATTGCCCTAGAACTTGAAGACGATTCAACTTTCGGAGGAGGAGTTCGTCGACAACAAGTTGTTTTACTCGGAGAGAAGATAGATGCTATTTTACTTGTTCTTAACAAGTCTCGTAATGAAGTTGCTGATTCTAAACAGGAGAGGGATTCAGATCTCTCAAAGAGCGGAAAATCAAAAGCAGGTTTTGCTGGTGAACGATTTGAGGAATGTTCGGTTAAAAAACCCGGAAACTTAAGCCGAAGTGCAGCAGAGAATACTATTAAAATCCAAATTGCTCGTCAGCTTGGTGTGAATGTGAATCAGATTGTTGGGCTGCAAATTGAAGGAAAGGATTGGGATGCTGCTCGTCCTGGCGCTTCTTTAAAAGTTGTTGCCCGTGTTCTTTATAACAAAGCAGGAAAAGCGTAATTTTTTCAAGATGAATTCACTAAAATATTTTTTAAAATCACTAGCAATAACACTTTCTCTTGCAACGAGTACTCTTACTTCAGTAAATCAAGCTAGAGCAGAGTTAGGGAGAGAAGAGCAAAAAATAGCAAGAAAACTTGATGAATCTTCTGAAAACATTGAGAGAGAATTAAAAAAACGCATTTTGGAAATTGAAAAAAGACAAAAAAGATTAGACCAATTGGCGAAGTGGTTGGATGAAAATGTTCTTCCAGTCTTTGAAGATCTACAAAAAAAGTATACCTCAGGATCATATAATCCTCCTGAGAGAAATCGTGATCTTAAATGGTTACAACAACTTTTAGAAGATCT